>NZ_JACAOM010000057.1:0-42503 GCF_013386245.1 Pseudomonas sp. 21615526
TCGATGCACCTGAACTTCGGCATCGATGTGATCAACCAGATCAAAATCGAAAACCCGCACTTGTGGGATGCCGAGATGAAGGAAGAAGCGACCCAGATGATCCTGCAAGGGACTCAGCTGGAGATTGAATATGCGCGTGACACCATGCCGCGTGGGGTGCTGGGGATGAATGCGGCGATGATGGAGGATTACCTCAAGTTCATCGCTAACCGTCGTCTGTCGCAGATTGGGTTGAAGGAAGAGTATCCAGGCACCACCAACCCATTCCCGTGGATGAGCGAGATCATGGACTTGAAGAAAGAGAAGAACTTCTTCGAGACCCGTGTGATCGAGTACCAGACTGGCGGCGCGCTGAGCTGGGATTGATTTAAAGCGGCCCCTTCGGGGGCCGTGTTGTTTCACCTGTCGATGTTTTTTTATGCCCAATCAAACCATCAAGACACCCTGCGTCGGCCTGTGCTCCACCGTCTACGGAGACCTGGTGTGCCGGGGTTGCAAGCGTTATCACCATGAAGTGATTCAGTGGAACGGCTACAACGCCGAGGAGAAACAGGCGGTGTGGCTGCGCCTGGAACAACTGCTGGTGCAGGTGATGACCAGCAAGCTGCAGGTACTGGACCCGCAGCGCCTGCGCCAGCAACTGGAGGACCGCAAGATCCGCTTTGTGCCCCACCAGTCGCCGTATTGCTGGGCGTACCAGTTGATTGCCCGGGGCGCGCGGGTGATTTCCAAGTTGGATGCGTATGGATTGGCGCTGTTGCCGGAGTTTCGCGAGCGCAATCTGGCAGATTTGCGGGATGCGATTGACCGGGAGTTTTTCCTGTTGTCCGAGGCGCATTACGAGCGGTATATCGCACCGGGGTTTCTGCGGGAATCGTTTGGGGCGCCGTTGATAGCCAGTATTTAGACAAACACACAGAACCAGTGTGGGAGCGGGCTTGCTCGCGAAAGCGGTGTATCAGTTGCCGGATATATTGACTGACACACCGCATTCGCGAGCAAGCCCGCTCCCACATTTAGATCTTTGTCGCTCAGGAGGTCCAGGACGGCTCGCGATCGGTCTGCACCCCATAACGCTCTATCGCCTGCTGGCAAACCTGCCTGTCCAGACTCCCCTGCTCCACCAACGCCGTCAGCGCCGCCAGCACGATGTGATGGCGGTCCACCTCGAAGAAATCCCGCAACGCCGCCCGGGTATCGCTGCGACCAAAGCCATCCGTCCCCAGCACGGTGTAAGCCGAATCCACGTACGACCCAAGCATCTGCGGCACCGCCCTTACATAGTCAGATACGGCCACCACCGGCGCGCCCTTGGGCAAACACTCCGCCAGGTGGCTGCGCCGCGCCGGCTGTTGCGGATGCAGGCGGTTCCAGCGTTCCACGTCACGGGCGTCCCGGGCCAGTTCGCTGAAGCTGGTGACACTGAACACTTCAGCGTCAACCTGCCAATCTTCCGCCAACAATTGCGCCGCTGCCTGGGCTTCGCGCACCAGCGTGCCGGAGCCGAGCAACCGGACCATGCCGCCAGGCTGCCCGCTCAGACGGTACATGCCTTTGATGATCGCCGCTTCGACGCCTTCCGGCAGGCTCGGCTGCGGGTAGTTTTCGTTCATCAGGGTCACGTAGTAGAACTCGTCCACATCGTGCTCCAGCATCTGGCGCATGCCATGGTCGAGGATCACCGCAAACTCGCCGGCAAACGCCGGGTCGTAGGCACGGCAATTGGGCACGGTGGCGGCCATCAGGTGGCTGCTGCCGTCCTGGTGCTGCAAGCCTTCGCCACCCAGGGTGGTGCGCCCGGCAGTGGCGCCCAGCAGGAAACCTCGGGCACGCTGGTCGGCGGCGGCCCAGATCAGGTCCCCCACGCGCTGGAAACCGAACATCGAGTAGTAGATGTAAAACGGCAGCATCCGCAGGCCATGCACCGAATAACTGGTGGCCGCCGCGACCCAGGAACTGATGGCGCTGGCTTCGCTGATGCCTTCTTCAAGGATCTGCCCGTCGGTGGCTTCGCGGTAGCTGAGGATCGAGCCGATGTCTTCGGGCTCGTAGCGCTGGCCGACGCTGGAATAGATGCCGATCTGCTTGAACAGGTTGGCCATGCCGAAGGTGCGCGCCTCATCGGCGACGATGGGCACGATGCGCGGGCCGAGGGCCTTGTCCTTGAGCAGATTGGTGAGCATGCGCACAAAGGCCATGGTGGTGGACATTTCCTTGCCCTCCGCCTGGGTGGCAAACGCGCCGTAGCCCGACACCGGCGGGACACTCACGGTGGGCGCCTGCTGGCCACGGCTCGGCACATACCCGCCGAGGGTGGCGCGGCGCTGGTGCAAGTAGCGCATTTCGAGGCTGTCTTCAGCCGGTTTGTAGAAGCTCAGGGATTCGGCCTGTTCATCCGACAGCGGCAACTGGAAGCGATTGCGGAAGGCGATCAAGGCCTCGCGGTCGAGCTTCTTCTGCTGGTGGGTGGTCATCTTGCCCTGCCCGGCCTCGCCCATGCCAAAGCCCTTTTTGGTCTGGGCCAGGATCACCGTGGGTTTGCCGGCGACCCGGCGCGCCGCGTGATAGGCCGCGTGGATCTTGACCATGTCATGGCCGCCACGCTTGAGCCGGTCGATCTGCTCGTCGCTCAGGCCCTCGACCAGTTTGGACAGCGCCTCGCTCTGGCCGAAGAAATGTTCGCGGTTATAGGCGCCGTCCTTGGCGGCGAAGGTCTGGAACTGTCCGTCCACCGTCTGCGACAAGGTGCGTACCAGCGAGCCGTCGGCGTCCTTGGCCAGCAAGGCGTCCCAATCCGAGCCCCAAACCAGCTTGATCACGTTCCAGCCGGCACCGGCGAACAACGCCTCCAGCTCGTCGATAATTCGCCCGTTGCCACGCACCGGGCCGTCGAGCCGTTGCAGGTTGCAGTTGACCACCCAGGTCAGGTTGTCCAGGCCTTCACGGGCGGCCAGGGTCAGGGCCGACATGCTTTCCGGTTCGTCCATCTCGCCGTCGCCGAATACGCCCCATACGTGGCGGTCGGTGGTGTCCTGCAAGCCGCGGTGTTGCAGGTAGCGCATGAACCGCGCCTGGAAAATCGAGCTGATGGGGCCAATGCCCATGGACCCGGTGGGAAATTGCCAAAAGTCCGGCATCAACCACGGATGGGGATAGCTGGACAAACCTCGGGCGCCCGCCTTGCCGGCACCGATTTCCTGGCGATAGTGGGCCAGGTCGGCCTCGCTCAGGCGCCCTTCAAGGAAGGCGCGAGCATAGATGCCGGGGGCGGAATGTGGCTGGTAGAACACCAGGTCGCCGCCAAAACTGTCGTTGCGGGCACGGAAAAAGTGGTTGAAGCCCACCTCGAACAAATCCGCCGCGCTGGCGTAGCTGGCGATATGCCCGCCCAGTTCGCCATAGGCCTGGTTGGCGCGCACTACCATGGCCAGGGCGTTCCAGCGCACCACTGAGGCCAAGCGTTCTTCGGTGGCCAGGTCGCCGGGAAACGGCGGTTGCTGCTCCACGGCGATGCTATTGATGTAGGGCGTGCCATGCCGGGGTTTCCAGGCGATGTGCGGCGCGCCGCCGGCATCCGCCAGCATGTCGAGGATCTCCCGTGCGCGCGCCGCGCCGGCGTTGGCCACCAGGGAGGCCAGGGCATCGCGCCATTCGGCCAGTTCTTCCTGGTCCATCGCTGTCTGACTCACTGCACTCGCGAAACCGTTCATGGGCACCTCCGGGCTTTTTTTCCAGTTTATGTCGGTGCCAAGGGATTTTTTGACTGTTGTGCGCCGCCTCTCGGGGCCTTTTGAGCATAAATCACTGCCAATCAGCAAATTCAAAGCACGTTGTGCTTCAACTCCCGAACACCCCGCAATTGTGTTTAAAATGCCGCCCGCTCAATGACCGACGTTGCCCGATGAACCCAGACGCACTCGCCACCCTGCACACCCATTTGCTGAACGCCCTGCAAACCGTCCCCGCCGAGACCCGGCGCCTGTTTCACGGGCGTGGCCGCTGCTGGCCGGGCCTGGAGCAACTGACGGTGGACTGGCTGCAAGGCGTGGTGCTGGTCTCGCTGTTCAAGGAGCCAGAAGCCACGGAGCTTGAGGCCTTGAAGCAGATGCTGGTGCAGATCGACTGGCGGTCATTTGGCGCCCATACCGTGGCGCTGCAACACCGCTACCTACCGCAAAGCACCACCGAATGGCTGCTGGGCGAGGTGGTCGACGAACTGACCATCACCGAAGGCGGCCTGCGCTACCTGATCGACCTGGGCAAAAAGCAGAACAGTGGGCTGTTCCTCGACATGCGTTACGGCCGCAACTGGGTACGCGAACAGGCTCATGGCCTGCGGGTGCTGAACCTGTTCGCCTACACCTGTGGTTTCTCCGTGGCGGCCATCGAAGGCGGCGCCGAGCATGTGGTGAACCTGGACATGGCCCGAGGCGCCCTGAGCCGTGGCCGTGACAATCACCGCCTGAACGGCCACGACCTGAGCAAGGTGACGTTCCTCGGCCACGACCTGTTCAAGTCGTGGGCCAAGGTCACCAACAGCGGCCCGTTCGACCTGGTGATCATCGACCCGCCCTCGTTCCAGAAAGGCAGTTTCCTTTTGACCAAGGACTACCAGCGGGTGCTGCGTCGCCTGCCGGATTTGCTCACGGCCCAGGGTACGGTGCTGGCGTGCATGAACGACCCGGCGCTCGGCGAAGACTTCCTGATCGACGGCGTAACCCGCGAAGCGCCTGGCCTGCGCTTTGACCAGCGGCTGGAAAACCCGCCGGAATTCCCCGATATCGACCCGCAAAGCGGCTTAAAGGCACTGGTGTTTCGCCAAGGCTGATGCCGAAACGTCCTGCGCTTGCTACGCTTAACCTACGCCGGGTGGTGAACCTTATCCCACCCTTCCCGGTCGATACCTGCACACTCTGGCCAGATTCGACGGTGCTACCCCGTCGGCTGCCCTGTTTCACCTTTTGGAGAACGCCCCTGTGATATCGACCCTGCATGTAGCCCGTCTCAAGGCCTGGGGCGCCCATGGTTTTACCGCCACCGGCGTGGTGCTGGCCTTCCTGGCCACCCTGGCACTGCTCGACAACCAGCCCAAGGCTTGCCTGCTGTGGCTGGGCCTGGCCTTGATCGTCGATGGGGTCGACGGCTCTCTCGCGCGACGGGTGAATGTGCAAACAGTGCTGCCAAGCTTCGATGGCTCGGTATTGGACCTGGTGATTGATTACCTGACGTACGTGTTTATTCCGGCGCTGTTTATCTATCGCTATATCGCCCTGCCGGACTTCACCCCGTTGTTTACGGTGTCGGTGATTCTGGTGTCGTCGCTGTTCTGCTTCTGCAACGTCAACATGAAGAGCAAGGACAACTACTTCGTCGGCTTCCCCGCCGCATGGAACGTGGTGGCGCTGTGCGTCTATATCATCCAGCCGGAAGCCTGGGTCACCTTGCTCACCGTGATCGGCCTGGCGTTGCTGACCGTGACGCCGATGAAGTTCCTGCACCCGTTCCGGGTCAAGCGCTTCATGCCGATCAATATTGCCGTGACCACCATCTGGTTGCTGTGCAGCCTGCTGCTGGTGATCGACTTCCCGTACACCAATCGCCTGACCCTGGGCCTGTGGTTGCTGATGTCGGCGTACTTCCTGGGGATCTGCATCTGGCGGACCGCACTGGAGTGGGTCGAAACACATAAATAGCCAAGCGGGCACGGTTGAAATGTGGGAGCGGGCTTGCTCGCGAATGCGGTGGATCAGCCACTCTATCCGGTGACTGACACTGCGCATTCGCGAGCAAGCCCGCTCCCACATTTGGATCGCCTCGACCCAGGGTTATGGGTAAGATACCGGCCTTTCGCGCAGCCCTTGCTGCGCCCTGCCGACTAAGTCTTGCCCATGCCCTTCGAACTCAGCGTTGACCTCACCACCCTGGCGATCCTCGCCGTGGTTGCCTTTATCGCCGGTTTCATCGACGCCATCGTCGGCGGTGGCGGCCTGCTCACCACGCCCGCCCTGCTGACCGCCGGCATGCCGCCCCACCTGGTGCTGGGCACCAACAAGCTCAGTTCCACCTTCGGCTCGGCCACTGCCAGCTTTACCTTCTACCGGCGCAAGCTGTTTCATCCGCGCCAGTGGGTGCATGCCATCGTCGGCACCCTGGTCGGTGCACTCACCGGCGCGGTCGTGGCCCATTACCTGCCGGCAGAAACCCTGAACAAGATGCTCCCGGTGATTGTGTTCGGCTGCGGTTTGTATTTGCTGTTCGGCGGCACGCCCAAGGCGGCGCTGGACAACGACGCACCGATCAAGAAGAAATGGCAGTCCCCCCAGGGCTTTGGCCTGGGTTTCTACGACGGCGTCGCCGGCCCGGGCACCGGGGCGTTCTGGACCGTGAGTACCATGCTGTTGCACCCCATCGACCTGGTAAAGGCCAGCGGCGTGGCGCGCAGCATGAACTTCGTCAGCAACGCGGCGGCGCTGACGGTGTTCATTTTCAATGGCTCGGTAGACTGGATTGTCGGCCTGTGCATGGGCGTGTCGGTGATGTGCGGCGCGTTTTTTGGCGCACGCAGCGCCATCAGCGGCGGCGCCAAGTTCATTCGCCCGGTGTTCATCACCGTGGTGCTCGGCCTGACGGTGCGCCTAGCCTGGCAGCACTGGTTCAGCGTGACCTAGGCGACGGGCCAGGTAGAGGTCGATCAGGTAGCGCGCAATCGAGCGCGACGCCGGCAACGGCGGCAGTTCATGGATGTTGAACCACTGCGCGTCTTCGATCTCGTCAGCCTGGGGCACGATGTCGCCGCCGGCGTACTCGGCGTGAAAGCCCAGCATCATCGAGTGCGGGAACGGCCAGCACTGGCTGCCCATGTACTGGATGTTCTTGACCTCCACCTGCACTTCTTCACGCACCTCGCGAATCAGGCAGTCCTCGGCCGACTCACCCGGCTCGGCAAACCCCGCCAGGGTGCTGTAGACCCCCGTGACAAAGCGCGGCGAACGGGCCAGCAGGATCTCGTCGCCACGGGTCACCAACACGATCATGCTCGGCGAGATCCGCGGGTAGCTGCGCAGGTCACAGGCCTGGCAGAACATCGCCCGCTCCCGCGGCACCTGCACCATCGCCTGGCCGCAACTGCCGCAAAAACGATGCTCCCGGGCCCAGGTGCCGATTTGCGCGGCGTAGCCCAGGACTTTGTACAGCGTGTGATCGCCCTGCAGCATGAATGCCCGCAGGCCCTGCCAGCCGCAGCCCGGCACGTCGGCGGGGCTGTTGAGTTCCAGCAGGTACACCGGCTCGCCGTCCAGGTGACCGATGCCATGCTCGGCGAACACCGAGAGGTCCTGGCGCTTGAGCCACTCCCGGGGAAACAGCGGGCCGTTCTGGTCGTGTAAAAAGCCTTCACGGCTGCGGGCCACGGCCCAGCCGCCCGGGGCGTCGTTGTCCAGCAGCGTTGTGGTAATCCAGCCTGGGGTCATGTTCAGTCAATCCACGAAGTCGGGTTTCTGCTTGCTCATATGGGCCGCGATGGCCACGCGCAGGTCGTTGGATTGCAACATAGCTGAGTTCCAGGTGGCAACGTATTCCAAACCGTCATTGATCGTGTGGTCACGCATGTAGCTGATCATCGCCTTGGTGCCGGTGACCGCGATCGGTGATTTGGCGGCGATTTCCCGGGCGATTTCCAGCACGCCGGCCAGCAGGCTCTGGTGATCGCTGTACACCCGATTCACCAGGCCGATGCTGCGGGCCTCTTCGGCGCCGAACTGGCGGCCGGTGTAGGCCAGCTCGCGCAGCATGCCGTCGCCGACGATGCGCGGCAGGCGTTGCAGGGTGCCGACGTCGGCGGCCATGCCGATGTCGATTTCCTTGATGGAGAATTGCGCATCTTCGGCGGCGTAGCGCATGTCACAGGCGCTGATCAGGTCGATGGCGCCGCCGATGCAGTAGCCATGGATCGCCGCGAGTACCGGCTTGCGGCAGTTGTCGACGGCGTTGAAGGAGGCTTGCAGTTCGAGGATCTTGCGCCGCAGCAGGCGCGCGTTGCGGCCCACGTCCTTGCCGAAGTCATTGGCCACCGAGGCCAGCAGCATCAGGTCGATGCCGGAGGAGAAGTGCTTGCCGGCGCCGCTGATGACTACGGCACGCACCGCGTCAGTGTCTTCGACCCATTGGAAGATGTCGATGATCTCGGTCCAGAACGCCGCGTTCATCGCGTTGATCTTTTCCGGGCGATTGAGCTGCACATGGGCGACGTTGCCGCTGAGTTCGACGACAAAGGCTTGGTATTCGGACATGGCAGTGATCCTTGACTGGCGGCTGGAATAGGGGCCGAACTATAACAAGGCACCGCGTGAGGTGGTAAGGCTGTGCAAACGCCAAATTCGGGACTGAAGAACAATGAAGATCAAATGTGGGAGCTGGCTTGCCTGCGATGGCGGTGTATCAGTTAGCAAAGATGCAAGCTGACCCACCGCCATCGCAGGCAAGCCAGCTCCCACAATGGTTTTGTGGTGTTCTTTAACTCGGCAGCCAGAGCCGGAAGCGTGCACCACCCAATGGCGAAGCCTGGGCCGTCAATGTTCCGCCCTGCGCCTCCAGCGCCCGCCGGCTGATGGCCAATCCCAGGCCAAAACCGCCAGTGGCTCGATCCCGGCTGCGATCCAGCCGGTAGAACGGCTCGAAAATCCGCTCTCGCTGGTCAACCGGAATGCCAATACCGTCATCATCCACGCAAATCTCGCACCCCCTGGGACACACCTTCACCCCCACCTGAATTCGCCGCTCGCAATACCGCATGGCGTTGCGCAGCAGGTTTTGCAGGGCCCGGGCGGTCAGGCGCGGGTCCAGGGTGAAGCGTTCCACGGCGCAGTCCAGCACCACGTCCATCACGATATCGGGGTTTTCCAGTTCGTCGTCGACGCTGCCCAGGATGCTGTCGATGAACTCATCCAGCACCACTTCCACCCGCTCGGGTGTTTGCGCCGGGTTTTGCAAACGGCTGTAGGAGAGCAGCTCCAGCACCAGCTCATCCAGCTCGCGAATGTGCGCCACCAACCCTTGCAGCCGCTCACGGCTGGCCGCCGGGAGGTCGTCGGACAGCGCCAGGGCCAGGCCGAAGTCCAGGCGCGTCAGCGGCGTACGCAGTTCATGGGAGACGGCATTGAGCAAGTCGCGTTGCTGGTTGAGCAGCTGTTCGATGTCGTTGGCCATGGTGTCGAACACCGCCGCCAGGCTGCCGATGTTGGAGCTGGGCGGGATTTTTGTGCGGGCCGCAAGGTTGCCCTGGCCGAGTTGCGCGGCGGTGCTTTTCAGGCGTTCCAGGTCACGCCAGTGGGGCCGCAGCCAGAACAGCAGGCATGCCAGCAGCGCCGCGCCGATCAGCACGTTCATGCTCCAGTACAGCAGGTTCATGTCCAGCGGGTCCGGCGGTACCGAGACCTTGACCACCAACTGGTCGTCCAGGGCCGAGCTGACGTCGTCCGCCCAGCCCCACTCGCCCAGGCGAATCACCATCTGGTCTTTTTCCAGCAGGCGCTGTTCTTCAGGGGTGTAGCTGGCGTCCTGGATACGCAGCAGTTGCACCTTCAGCGGCGCGAAATCCGCCGACAGGCGCACGGTGATATTGGCCCACTGCTCCATCGGCACCCGTCGGTACTCCTTGACGATCAGGCTCTGCATGCCTCGGGACTGCTCGATGTTGTAGTTCATGTAACGGTGTTCAAACAGCTGGATCACCGCCCGGGGCACCAGGTAGATCGCGGCGGCGAAGGTGACGATGGTGATCAGGTACAGCCGAATCAGGACGCGAAACATGGCTCAGCATTCCCACTCGGAACGGCTGAACAGGTAGCCCTTGCCCCACACCGTCTTGATCTTGCGCGCCTCGCCCGCGTGGTCGTCGAACTTGCGCCGCAGCTTGGAAATCGCCACGTCCACCGAACGGTCCGTGCCGTTGAACTCGATGCCGCGCAGGCGTTGCAGGATCTGGTCGCGGCTGAGCACTTCGCCGGCGTGTCGGGCCAGCACCACCAGCAAGTTGTATTCACCGCTGGACAGCTCAACCGGCTGGCCGCGCCAGGTCACGGTGCGTTCCGACAGGTCGATGCACAGGTTGCCCATCAGGATCTGGTCGTTGGCCACCTGGGGTTCGGTGAGGCTGCTGCGGCGCAGCAAGGTTCGCACCCGCGCCAGCAATACCCGCGGCTCGCAGGGTTTGGTGACGTAGTCGTCGGCGCCCATTTCCAGGCCCAACACCTGGTCATGGCTGTCGTCGCGGGCGGTGAGCATCAGGATCGGCAGCGTGGCCGAGTCGGCCCGCAGCAACCGGCAGACCTGCAGGCCGTCGAGGCCCGGCAGCATCAGGTCGAGAATCACCAGGTCCGGTGGGTTGAGCCGCGCACGCTCACGCACGTGGTCGCCACGGCTGAGCACACTGACGTGATAGCCGTTGCGTTCCAGGTAACTGGCGATCAATTCGGAGAGCGCGGCGTCGTCTTCCACCAGAAGAATGTTGGGCATGGTATTTCCAAATAATACAATTTCTGAGTAGTACGCAAATCCAATGTGGGAGCGGGTTTGCTCGCGAAAGCGGTGTTTCAGTTAACGCACACGGCGACTGACACACCGCCTTCGCGAGCAAGCCCGCTCCCACATTTGATCTTCGGTGTCAGGAAGATCGTGTAAGGTTCGGCGGTTATGAAGGATATACGCCCGCGTGCATCTGTGGGCTGCACCTTACATTTCTTCACACACCACCTACAGAGCTTCACAGCACTGTGGCGGGGGCGCCCGTAGGATGCGCCAGTCAATATTGGGATATGAGCATGTCGAAGAATCTGTTTGCGCCGTTTTGCCTGTTGGCCCTGACACTGGCGTTGAGCGCGTGTGGCAAGTCGGCGGACGACGCCGCCGAGGCGCCGCTGGCCAAGGTGCGGATCGAAACCCTGGAAGCCAAGCCCCTGTCCATCACCAGCGAGTTGAGCGGACGGATTGCCGCGCCACGCATCGCCGAAGTGCGCGCCCGGGTGGCCGGCGTGGTGTTGCAACGGGTGTTCAAGGAAGGCCATGACGTCAAACAGGGCGATGTGCTGTTCCGGATTGACCCGGCGCCGTTCAAGGCCGACCTCGACAGCGCCCAGGCCAGCCTGCGCAAGGCCGAGGCCAATGCATTCCAGGCGCGCCTGCAAGAGCAGCGCTACAGCCAACTGGTGGAAGGCAACGCCATCAGCGGCCAGGAATACGACAACGCCCGCGCCGCCGCCAGGCAAACCGCCGCCGATGTGGCCGCCAACCAGGCCGCCGTGCAGCGCGCCAAATTGAACCTGGGTTATGCCACCGTGACTGCGCCGATTTCCGGTCGGATTGGCCGTGCGCTGGTGACCGAAGGTGCGCTGGTGGGCCAGAACGAAGCCACACCGATGGCGCTGATCCAGCAACTGGACCCGATCCACGCCGACCTGACCCAATCCACCCGCGAGCTGAACGACCTGCGCCGGGCCTTTCGCGCCGGGCACTTGAAGCAAGTCGGCCAGGACCAGGCCAAGGCCACGCTGATCCAGGATGACGGCAGCCTGTATCCGCTGCCGGGCAAGTTGCTGTTCGCCGAGATCAGCGTCGACCCGGGCACCGGGCAGATCATCTTGCGCAGCGAGTTCCCCAACCCGGATCTCGACCTGCTGCCCGGCAGCTTTATCCGCGTGCGCCTGGAGCAAGCCGTCGACCAGCAAGGCATCAGCGTGCCGCAACGGGCGATCACCCGCGACAGCGCCGGGATCCCGATGGTGTTGCTGCTGGACGCCGAGCAAACCGTGAGCCAGCAGCCGGTAGAACTGGGTTCGGTGGTCAATGACCGCTGGGTGGTCAACAGCGGCCTCAAGGCCGGTGACCGTATCGTCGTCGAAGGCCTGCAACACGCCCGCCCTGGCGAGAAAGTCCAGGTCGACGACAGCCCCGCGCCCATCGCCCAGGCATCCGGCCAATAAGGATCGTTAAACATGCCGCAGTTCTTTATTGACCGCCCGATCTTCGCCTGGGTGGTCGCCCTGTTTATCCTGCTGGCCGGCGCCCTCGCCATCCCGCAGTTGCCAGTCGCGCAGTACCCCAACGTCGCGCCGCCAAAAGTCGAGATCTATGCGGTGTACCCGGGTGCCTCCGCGCAAACCCTGGACGAAAGCGTAGTCAGCCTGATCGAGCAGGAGCTTAACGGCGCCGATCACCTGCTGTATTTCGAATCCCAGAGCAGCCTCGGTTCGGCCACCATCACCGCCACCTTTCAGCCGGGCACCGACCCGGAGATGGCCCAGGTTGACGTGCAAAACCGTCTCAAGGCGGTGGAGCCGCGCCTGCCCCAAGCCGTGACGCAGCAAGGTTTGCAGGTGGAGAAAGTCTCCGCCGGCTTCCTGCTGCTGGTGACCCTGACCTCCAGTGACGGCAAGCTCGATGACGTGGCGCTCAGCGATTACCTGGCGCGCAACGTGATGAACGAACTCAAGCGCCTGGACGGTGTGGGCAAGGCCCAGCTGTACGGCGCCGAACGCGCAATGCGCATCTGGATCGACCCGCAGAAGCTGATCGGCTTCAACCTGACCCCGGCCGACGTCAACGCGGCGATTGCGGCGCAGAACGCCCAAGTGTCGGCCGGCAGCATCGGCGATTTGCCGGGCACCAAGACCCAGGAGATCACCGCGTCGATCCTGGTGAAAGGCCAACTGTCGACCCCGGCCGAATTTGCCGACATCGTGCTCAAGGCCAACCCGGACGGTTCCACCGTGCGCGTCGGTGACGTGGCGCGGGTGGAAATCGGCAGCCAGGAATACCAGTTCTCCACCCGCCTGAACGGCAAGCCGTCCACCGCCGTCAGCGTGCAGCTGTCACCGGGCGCCAACGCCTTGAGCACCGCGACCCTGGTGCGGGCGAAGATGGACGAACTGGCGCGCTACTTCCCGGCCAACGTCGAATACAAGATCCCTTACGACACTTCGCCATTCGTGAAGGTCTCGATCACCAAGGTGGTGTACACCCTGGGCGAAGCGATGTTGCTGGTGTTTGCGGTGATGTTCCTGTTCCTGCAAAACATCCGCTACACATTGATCCCGACGCTGGTAGTGCCCATCGCGCTGATGGGCACCTTTGCGACGATGCTGTTGCTGGGTTTCTCGATCAACGTGCTGACCATGTTCGGCATGGTATTGGCCATCGGCATTTTGGTGGACGATGCGATTGTGGTGGTAGAGAACGTCGAGCGGATCATGGTCACCGAGGGCCTGTCGCCCAAGGAGGCCACCCGCAAGGCCATGGGCCAGATTACCGGGGCGATTGTCGGCATCACGCTGGTGCTGGTGGCGGTTTTCCTGCCGATGGCGTTCATGCCGGGTTCGGTGGGCGTGATCTATCAGCAGTTCTCGTTGTCGATGGCCACCTCGATCCTGTTTTCGGCATTCCTCGCCCTGACCTTGACCCCAGCCCTGTGCGCGACCTTGCTCAAGCCGATTGCCAAGGGCGAGCACCATGAGAAAGGCGGGTTCTTCGGCTGGTTCAACCGGCGCTTCGAGCAGTTCACCGACCGCTATGAAGGCTGGGTGGCCTACGCCCTCAAGCGCAGTGGCCGTTACCTGTTGATCTATCTGGTGCTGGTGGTGGGGCTTGGGGTGTTGTTCGCCCGCCTGCCCTCCTCCTTCCTGCCGGTGGAAGACCAGGGCTACACCATCACCGATATCCAGCTGCCGCCGGGTGCCAGCAAAAACCGCACGGTGCAGGTGGCCGAGCAGATCGAGGCACACAACGCCGGCGAGCCAGGCGTGGGCGATACCACGATGATCATGGGTTTCAGCTTCTCCGGTTCGGGGCAGAACGCCGCGCTGGCGTTTACCACGCTCAAGGACTGGTCGGAGCGCAGCAGCAAGGATTCCGCCGCGGCCATTGCGGACCGTGCCAACGCGGCTTTCAGTGAGCTGAAGGACGCGATTGCCTATGCAATCCTGCCACCGCCGGTGGATGGCCTGGGCACCTCCAGTGGTTTCGAGTTCCGCCTGCAGGACCGTGGTGGCGTCGGCCATGCCGCGTTGATGGAGGCCCGCACCGAACTGCTGGCCGCTGCCGAGAAAAGCCCGATCCTGGCCAACGTGCGTGAAAGCGCCCTGGCCGAAGCTCCGCAAGTACAGCTTGAGGTGGACCGCAAGCAAGCCAATGCCCTGGGCATTTCCTTTGCCGATATCGGCAATGTGCTGTCCTCGGCCATCGGTTCGGCCTATATCAACGACTTCCCCAACCAGGGCCGCATGCAGCGGGTGGTGGTGCAGGCCGAAGGTGATCAGCGCAGCCAGGTGGCCGACCTGATGAAGATCCATGTGCGCAACAATGCCGGGAAGATGGTGCCGCTGTCGGCCTTCGTCGAGGCGCGCTGGATTCAGGGCCCCGCCCAGTTGACCCGCTACAACGGCTACCCGGCCATCGCGATTTCCGGTGAATCGGCACCGGGCCACAGTACCGGCGAGGCGATGGAGGAAATCCAGCGCCTGGTCAGCCAACTGCCCGCCGGCCTGGGCCAGGAATGGACTGGCCTGTCGTTGCAGGAACGCTTGTCCGGCTCCCAGGCACCGCTGCTGCTCGGTTTGTCGCTGCTGATCGTGTTCCTGTGCCTGGCGGCGCTGTATGAGAGCTGGTCGATTCCGACCTCGGTGCTGCTGGTGGTGCCCCTCGGCGTGCTCGGCGCGGTATTGGCCGTAAGCTTGCGCGGGATGCCCAACGATGTGTTCTTCAAGGTCGGCCTGATTACTATCATTGGGCTGTCGGCGAAGAACGCGATCCTGATCATCGAGTTTGCCAAGGACCTGTATGACCAGGGTGAAGACCTGATCGACGCCACGTTGAAAGCCGCACGCCTGCGCCTGCGGCCGATCATCATGACGTCCCTGGCGTTCATCCTCGGCGTGGTGCCGTTGGCGATTGCCACGGGCGCCAGCTCGGCCAGCCAGCAGGCCATCGGTACCGGGGTGATCGGCGGCATGATTACCGCGACGCTGGCGGTGGTGTTTGTGCCGGTGTTCTTCGTCGTGGTCATGAAGCTGGTGCGCAAGCGCCACACGTAATAAATGCGCTATGGTGCTTACACATCCCTGATTTGTGAGCGCCATGCCTTTCCTCGCACGCACCCACCCTCGCCTGTCCTCCGCCGCCGTCCTGGGCCTGGCGGTGGGGCTCCTGGCTCCCGCCGACACGATCATCAGCAAAATCCTCATCGGCTGGAACGCCGGGGTCTGGACCTACCTGGTGCTGATGCTGTGGCTCACCAGCCATTCCCGCGCCGACGACGTAAAACGCATCGCCGAGATCGAGGACGAAAACGCCGGCCTGGTGTTGTTCATGGTGTGCATCGCGGCGATTGCCAGCCTGGCGACCATCACCCTGAACCTGGTGGGCACCAAGGACCTGAGCGATAGCCAGCGCCTGTTGCACTACGGTTTTACCGGCCTGACGGTGGTTGGCTCATGGCTGCTGATCGGGGTGATTTTCAGCGTGCACTATGCGCGCCTGTATTACACCTGGGACGGTCCCGAGCCGGCACTGCGCTTTGCCGAGGATTTACGCACGCCCAATTACTGGGACTTCCTGTACTTCTCGTTCACCATCGGCGTGGCGGTGCAAACGGCGGATGTCGGGGTTGCCACGCGTACCATGCGCAAGGTGGTGCTGGGGCAATCGTTGATCGGGTTTCTGTTCAACACGGCGATCCTGGGGTTCTCGATCAACATCGCCGCCGGATTGTTTGGATGAAGCTGCACAAACCTTCTAGACGCTAAGCCCCTGCAGGAGCGAGCTTGTTCGCTCCTGCAGTGTTCCATTCCATAGGTATTTTATGGCCGCCCACAACTGGATCGACCTGGCTCAGGACGCCGACACCGGCATCGAGACCCTGCGCGCGCATTTCGAGGGCCACGCCTACGACCCGCACTGGCACGACAGCTACCTGGTGGGCGTCACGGAACAAGGTGTGCAGCAGTTCAACTGCCGGCGCACCCGCCATAACAGCGTGCCCGGCCAGGTGTTCCTGGTGGAGCCCGGCGAGCTGCACGACGGCGACGCGCCCACGGCGGACGGTTTTACCTACCACATGCTTTACCTCGACCCGCAGTGGTTGGCGCGGGAAGTCAGCGCAGTGTTCGAAGAAGCGCCGCTCGACAGCCAGCTGGGGTTTGCCAGCACCCTGGCCAGCGACCCGCGCCTGGCCCTGGCCACCAGCCGGGCCTTCCAGACCTTGCACGGAGGTGAGCTGCGCATCGTGCGGCAACAGGCGATGGACCAACTGCTCGAACGCCTCACTGCGCAACTGCACTGGCGCACCCGCTACCATGAAGACCCTCGCCTGCCACGGGTGGCGCACAAGGCCCGGGAATACCTGCATGCGCACCTGCAGCAAGATGTGGGCATGGATGAACTGGCGCTGGCCTGCGGCGTCGATCGCTTTCGCCTTACCCGCGCCTTCAAGAGCGCCTTCGGCCTGCCACCCCATGCCTACCTGGTGCAACTGCGCCTGGCCCGCGCCCGGCATTGGCTGGCCAACGGCAAGCAACCCGCCGACGTAGCGATTGCCCTGGGCTTTGCCGACCAGAGTCACCTGGGGCGCTGGTTCGTGAGGGCGTATGGCCTGACGCCGGCGGCGTATCGCAAGCGGTGTTCAAGCGTTTTTCAGCGCTAGCTGCGCCACCACCACTCGTCGGCACTGTCAATTCTCACAGGTTCGCCACGCCCCCCGATAGGTGTTTGATCTCCTTGTCAGCAGTCGGCCACTCAGGGCCGCGCCTCATTCAAGGAAGCCTGTCCATGCCCAATTTTCCCATAGCCCCGGATAATGCGCCGCTGGGCGACAACAACCCGCCCGGCAACGCCCTCGTGCTGCATAACCCATCGTCAGGCCTGGCGTCGCGCCGCGTCGAAGACCTCGACCCACCCAAGTCAGCCTATCCGTCGGTCCCGCTGGATGGCACGCTGTATCCTGAAAGAGGGGTCTACGGCCTGGGCATCCGCCACGTGCGCCCCTTTGCCCAGTGGACCTTCGAACGCTGGTTCAACTTCAATTACGACTTCTACGCCCTCTACCTCAACGACCTGGTCAATGCAGTCGCCGCCGATATTGCGCTTGAAGACCGGGACCGTTACGACTTGTTCGTCCCCGAAGAATTCATCCCCGAAGGCGACGTCCAGATATACGGCCGCGTAGTGCGGGCCGGCAGCGGCCAGGAGAGTACGTCGCCGCTGCAAACCATCCTGATCAAGACCACCCGCCCCGGTGGCCGCGATAACGACCCCGGCAGCAAATGGCACCCGGGCCTGGTGATGACGGTGGAAGGCCTGCCTGAGGGCTCCACCGTTAATATAGATAATGCCAACAGCGGGGTCTGGTGCCTGATCCAGCGCTATGAAAACCTGCGCCAGAATGACCAGATCGAGCTGTCGTGGGATGGAGTTTTAGTCACGCATATCGTCAGCCCGGCCGAAGTCGCGGGTTCAGGGCCGATTCGCGTCTTTGTCTCCAGGGACATCATTTTGCAGGGGGGGCATTTCGGCAAGCTGACCCTGCGGTTCCGGGTCTCGGACGTGGTGCAAAACTTCTCCGGGGATAAGTACCAGTATTCCAAACCCTACTTCCTGGACAGCGAGCTGGATCCGAACCTGCTTTTTGCACCGATCTTCCTGGTGGATTACGAAGAGGCGACCCAGATCGACTTCGATACCCAGAGCGAGGCAACCTTCGAAGTGCTGGTGACGGTGCCTCGGCAAACCCCGGCGCCCCTGCCGCGGCACCAATTGGCGGTGACCTTGTTCGGTACCCTGGGCGACGGTTCGACCCAGGTGTTCCCCTTGGCCCCGGTGGTGGACAGAAACCTCAGCGTTGAATTTGTCACCGTCGACCGCGAGATTATCGAACAACTGGTGGGCGGGTCCTTCCGGGTCTCGTTCCAGTGGCTGAAAAACGACGGCCGCGTGGAGCAATCCGGCAGTACCTCCGTCAGTGTGGTGGGCACGCCGGTGGCGATGCCGGCAGTGACGGTCGCACCGATCGAGGTGGGGCTGATCGAGCCCGATCAGGACATCACCGTGCAGATCCCCTTCTACGAACCCCACGACCCGGACTGGCTGGAAACCCTGGTGATTGAGCATATCCGCCCGGGCGGCGGTGGCGAAATCTACAAGGAAGAACAACTGGCGGGCGCCCAGGGCGGCACGCGCTACGTCAGCAAAGAAAACCTGAAACAGTTTGAAGGCGTGGGCGACATCGCGTTTTATTACCTGGTCAACGATGGCGCCGGCCACGTCCTGGACGGCAACGCATTGACCACTCGCAAGTCCCGCGAGCTGTTCGCCCACGTGGGTGAGCGCATCGGCAACATGCCGACTGCACACCTGGAAGGCGCCCTGGGCAACAACATCGACCCCAGCCATGTGACCACGCCCACCTTGCTGCTGACCCTGCCCCTGACCTTGCCCGCCCCGCACGGGCAGACCGAAGAAGGTGACCTGATCCACTGGAACGCCATCGGCTCCGGCCTTGACGGCTCGGCCAGTGGCGTTGTGCGCATCAACGGCGGCACGGCAGGCAAGCCCCTGGTTTTCCCGGTGAGCCGGGCGATCCTCGACAACAACAATAATGGCAGCCTGCGCATTACCTATAGCCTCGAACGCAGCGGCCCGCCACGCCTGGTATTGCGCTCCGAGGTGCTCAACCTGACCGTGGGCCGCGGCGTGCAACTGGACCGTCCGGTTATCGACGGCGCCACCCTGTTCCCCGACGCACTCAACCCCCTGGCCGCATTGAGCGGCGCCAAGGTCATCGTGAGATACCGGCCGATGCAGGCCACCGACCAGATCAAGGTCGACTGGTTGAGCCGCGACGGGCTGGGCAGTGCCACCGAGTACACCCTGGGCAACCCGTCCACCAACGAAGTATTCGTGACCATCCCGGCCCGCACCATCGCCAGGGGTATTCGCCCCGGTGGCAACCAGATCAGCGTGCAATACCACTTCAACCGTGGCGCCTTTCCGTACCCTTCGGACACTGTCGACCTGCACCTGCTTCCCCTCACCGGGCTGCCCACACCGACGATCGACGGCATTGGCGACAGCACCCTGCTCGACCTGTCGAAACTCAATGACCAGGCCCGTGCCCGTGTATCCGTCTGGCCGTTTATCGATGCCGGGCAGTTTATGTGGATGAGTTGGGAGGGCACGTTTGCCGACGGCAGCCCGTACCGCGAGGACACCTACACCGCCAACCTGGTCACCGAAAACGGTGCCGCCAACGGTATCTCGCCACCCGCGCCAGTGGACAAACTGCAGCGCTTGATGGATGGCTCGCACCTGACCATCCGCTTCTGGGTCAGCCTGGCAGAAAGCCCCGACAAAAACACCGCCGTGCTGTTTGGCGTGCGTGAACACCGTGTGCAAACCCTGCCCGCCGTGCTGCCGCACCCACGGTTCAACGACCAGCCCGGGGCAACGCTGACCATTCAGCCGCTGGACCACGTAGACAACGCCAGTGTCACGGTGGCGTATGGCGGCATGAATCCAAGCCATTCCATCCAGTTGCAATGGATTTTCCCGGATGGTGGTGTTGCGGATATTGGCGCCAAGGACGGCCTGGACGGCGGTCGTGTGGATTTCGTCATTACCAATGAAGTGCTGGCAGACAGCGTCGGCAAAACCATTGAGTTGCGCTATGTCGCCACCATCAATGGCAGCCCGGTGCCTTCAGAAACGCAGGTATTGACTGTGGCCAGGATCCCGGCGGGCAGACCGCCACAACCGCGAATCAATAACATGAACAGCGGCACAATCCTGGACCTCCAGGCGTTCACCGGGGATGCACACGCCTCTGTAGCCAAATGGGAATTGAGCAAGCAAGGTCAACGTGTATGGATCACGCTGGAGGCGGCAGGTGTAGAACCTTTGTCGGTGCTGAGGGCACACGCCATTACTGCTGCTCAAGCGGCCAACGGCATCACCAACCAAGCTGTCTCCCGCAGCTGGCTGGCAAGCCTGGGGAAAAACACTACGTTCACGGTGACCTGCAAAGTGACCTATGACGGCAGTGACGATGAGTCAAAAGCCATCCCGCTCCTGCAAAGTACCTATACCGTGACATGGCTAGCGGAGGTCAAATTTATTCCTACCCTCCTCCACTCATCAAACGGGGTCGTCGTCAGCCCTGACGGGCGCCGCGTTTATGTCGCTGTTGGCGCGGGTGGTAGAACTGCGATTTACGTTATCGACACAGCAACGGACGCCATTATTCACTCGGCTTCGTATGACATTCAGTCCAGTGGGCACCTTGCAATTCACCCGGACGGATCAAGACTCTACTTGGACCTGGTCCGCACCAGCATAGCGGTAATCAGTACAACCTCCTTCGCCAGAGTTGCGACCTATGCCACCGTAAATGAAATTATAGTGGACTTGGCGATCAATACTGCAGGCACTCGGCTATATGTTACTGCGGGGAGCGGTGCTTATACTTACGACGCCGCCACCGGCAATCGGATAGCTCAAATAGCGGGTCAGTCTCGCTTCATCGCCCGCTCACCTAATAATACGCGTGCCTATCTTACGACCTATGGCGGCGGTTTCAACGCGGTTGATACGACTGTTATCAATACTGCAAACAATAGTGTTGTAACTGTCATTCAGGGAGTGATTGGGCCCATGGCTTTAAGTACCAACACCCCTCGCCTCTATTTGGCGAGAGCTGATGGCTTGGCGATAATAAACACCAACACCAACAGTTTGGTGACCGTGATTGGGGTGGGATGGGGAAGGTCGGTTGCAGTCAACCCGGTACTTCCTCATGTCTATACGGCGGGGTACAGGGCCTTCAACATATTTGACACAAATACGGACAGGCTTATAGCGACTATACCCGTGGACATTGGGTTTGGATCTGGCAATATTGCAGTACTACCAAACGGTTCAAAAGCTTATTTCACCGACAGTGACTCGCAAGGACTCTACGTCATGCGTTATTGATTAACTAACCGAGGTATAACCGGGACAGGTCCATCTAAATCATGGACTTGTTCCTTTTTTTGTCCCCTATAACTCTCCCGCTACTATCCCCTCCCCGTGTCCGCACGCCCCTGCTCAAACCTTCCAGACACGCCACCACGCACCTGCAACCATCGACTCCGTCGCCCCACTTACGGAGTCGCCCCACCATGTTCCCTACCCTGTTGCCCTTCCTGTTATTCGCTTTTGTAGCCTCCATCACCCCTGGCCCCACCAATATCCTGGTGCTGAGTAACAGCGCACGGTATGGCTTCAAAGCCGCACTGCCTATCGTGCTGGGGGCATGCGCGGGGGCGGCGGGGATTGTGCTGCTGGTAGGCTCCGGCGTTGGCCAGTCGCTGGCGCACTGGCCCCGGGTGCAGGCAGCGATGCAATGGCTGGGGGTCGCCTGGCTCAGCTACCTTTCCTGGCAGATTTTCAGCGCCCCCGCCGAGTCAATCGACCCGGCTGCCGTGCAAACACCCCTGGGCCTGGCCGGCGCCGCCAGCCTGCAACTGGTCAACCCCAAGACCTGGATGATGGCCCTGGCGGTGGTGAGCGTGTTTGCCGGCAATGGCGATGAACGCCAGAGCCATGTGCTGTACCTGTCGCTGGCGTTCTTTGTGATCGCCTTGCCGTGCCTCGGCGCGTGGGCATTGCTGGGGGTTGGAAGCAGCCGGGTGTTTCGTTCGCCCAAGGCCATGCAACGGTTCAACCGCTGCATGGCGGTGTTGTTGCTGGTCTCAAGCTGGCTGAGCATCTGGGTGTAGACACAACCATTCGTCGGCACTGTCAGTTTTCACAGCTATCCGCTATCGGGGCTGCGGGTGTTTGATTTCCCTTGCCTATATGCACAGCCAGCGCTGTGCGTGACTTCCAGCAAGGAGTGGTCAGCATGCCCAACCAACCGATCGACCCCGATGACAATGCCTCGGTCATTGAAGACCCAGGTGTACCTGTTTCCGACAGCCCCCTGGCCCTCCTTGAGCCCGCGCTCCTGCCGGTGATCACGGCTGAAGACCTGGCCCCGCCCTATTCGGCGTTCCCGCCGGTCTCGCTTGACCAGTATCCCGATGAACCTTACGCCTATGGCCTGGGCATTCGGCATGTTCAGCCCTATGCGTATTTCGTCCTGGAAAAATGGCACACCTGGGCCATCTTCGACGCCTTTGAGTTGTACCTCAATAACGATCTTCAGGCGTCTGGTGTCGTCGAGTTGGACCAGGATCGTTATGGCATGTACGTCATCGCCGAACGCATGCCTGAAGGTGAAGTGCAAGTGCGCGCGCGGGTACTGCGCGCAGGCAGTGGCCAGGAAAGCACCTCGCCGCCGCAAAGCATATTGATCAAGACCACCCGTCCCGGCGGGATAGAGAACAATGGTGACGACAAATGGCACAGTAAACTGAGCCTGAGTGTCGACGGCTTGCCCGAAAGCAGCACGATCAACATGGAGACGATCAGTCGCGGGTTATACGCCGTGATTGCGCCCTATCCGAACGTGCGCAAGAACGACACCATTGAGTTCTATTGGGACGGAGTTGAGATCAGGCACCTGGTCACGGCCGCCGAGGCCGCCGGTATCCAGCCGATCAGGGTATTTATCAGCAAGGAAAATATTCTCAAGGGCGGCCTCAACGGCGCACTCACCCTGCGCTTCAGGGTGTTCGATGTGGTTCAGAATTACTCAGGGGAAAAATACCAGTACTCCAAGCCGTATGGACTGGTCGCCGAACTGGATCCCAGCTTGATGAGCGCGCCGTTTTTCCTGGTGGATGACGCGGAAAGCCGGCAAATCGATTACGACACGCAAAGTAATTCACTGTTCGAAATCCTGTTGCAGACCCCACGGGTGACACCGGCCCCGCTGCCCCCTAACCAGGTCACGATTACCCTGACGGCCACACTGGCGGACGGCACGATCGAAGAACTGGTGCTTGATCCTGTCGAAGTCAGGAACGGTCGGGAAGAGATCTTCCCGGTGGACCGCGATTTGATCGAGCGCGTCATCGGCGGCTCGTTCAGGGCTTCATTCGTCTGGCACACGGCCACCGGTGGCCACCTCGGGCAGTCTGGCAGTGTCACCGTGACGGTGGTGGGTACACCGACCTCGATGCCGGCAGTGACCGTGACCCCGAGCGAGTTGGGCCTGATCAACCCGGACGATGATGCGTTTATCAGCATCCCGTCCTACCAGCCCCACGCCTACGATTCGATGGAAACCCTGGTCATCGAGCAGATCGTTCCAGGGGGCGGTGGAATGCGCTATTCCGACCCGCAACTGGCCGGGGACCAGGGTGGCACGCGCCGGGTTCCAAGCGAAATACTGCAACAGTTCAAGGGGCTCGGTGATGTCGCGGTGTATTACCTGGTCGATGACGGCGCAGACAGCCAGTTGCATGCCTACGGTGCGCTGATTGAACGCAAATCCCGGGTGCTGACAGTACGCATCGACGAACGCCTCGAAACCATGCCTGCCCCCACCCTGCAGGGGGCGATTGACGACAACGTTGACCCGGTTGACGTAGTGGGCGACAGCGTGCTGCTGACGCTACCCTATACGGCAACCAGGAGCCGCGACCATATCCAATGGAACATTGTGGGCACGGGTACAGGCGGTTCCGCCAGCGGTTCGGTGACGATCAACGGTGCGACACAGGGCCAGCCACTGGTACTGCCGGTGAGCCGCGCGGTGCTGGATAACAACTTCGATGGCCAACTGCGCATCACCTACAGCCTGGAACGCGAAACCCCGCTGCCGAAACTCACCTTGCGCTCGTTTACAACCCTCCTGACCGTGGGCCGTGGCGTGGAACTGGATGCGCCTGAAGTCGTGGAAGCCGAGCAGTACCCTGACCGGCTTGACCCGCTGGCAGCTCAATCGGGTGCAACGGTGCTGGTGAAATACCGGCGCATGCGCGAGAGCGAATCGTTTTCAGTGAAATGGGTGACGGCCGATCTGCTGGGCAGCACCGTCGAAACGGGTTGGGGCAACCCCGACACCAATGAAGTGGGTGTGCCGATAGAGGCTCGTACCATTGCCAAGGGCATTCGCAACGAGCGTAACCGCATCAGTGTGCAATACAGTTTTACCCGCAGCGGGTTTCTCCATGAGTCGGATACTCTGAACCTGGACTTGCTGCCGTTGAGTGGCTTACCCACACCAACCATCGACGGGGTCGGCAACAGCGTGATCCTGCCGACGAACGAGCTCGTCGCTCAAGCCCGCACCCGTGTGGCGGCCTGGCCTTTGGCCTTTGAAGAGCAGTTCATGTGGCTGCAATACACGGGTACCAACACCGACGGCAGTACGTTCAACCTGGACACTTTTATCGCCGCCCCTGTTGGAGAAAGCGCCACCCTGGGTGTCTCGCAACCCATACCGTTGGCGGAGCTGCAAGGCCTCAGGAACGAGTCGCACCTGACCATTCGCTTCTGGGTCAGCCTGGCCGAAAGCACTGATAAAAACACCGCAGTATTGTTTGGTGTACGCGAGCATATTATCCAGTCGATCCCCGCCACATTGCCGCGCCCGGCCTTTGCCAATCTGCAGGGCGCCACCTTGACCATCGACCCACAGGACTGGCAGAACAACGCCTATGTGGCGGTGGCCTATAACGAAATGACCGCGGCCCACCGCATCGCCCTCGAGTGGATTTACCCGAACGGCACCATGGCGACCATCCCGGCGCAGAACGGTAACACCAATAAGCGCGTCGACTTTCAGATCAGCCGGGACATCCTCGCCAACAGCGCGGGCAAATTGATCGAGCTCCGTTATATGGCGACGATAGGGACGAATATTGTCCCGTCAGAGCCCCAGAAGCTGAGCGTTAACCGCGTTCCGTCGTCGGCCCTGCCTCGGCCGTCTATTAACGGGATTGCCAATGGCGGCGTTCTGAACCTGAACAATTTCAGCGGTAATGCCACGCTCAGCGTTGCACCATGGCCGTTGGCTGTTGCAGGGCAGAAGGTTTGGGTACAACTCTCCAGGTCCGGTAGCGCGCCTTTGAACGTGCTGACAAACTACAGCCTGCAGGCGGGAGAAGTATCTACCGGCTTGGTGAATAAGCCTGTGCTGCGCTCATGGCTGGATGGGCTACCCAACAACAGCACCATTACCGTAACCTGCAAAGTGGCTTTTGATGGCAGTAGTGTTGAGTCAGCCGCCATTACCTTCCCCATTGCAAGTTACAGCATTATCTCTTCACTGAGGATCGATCAAAGCCAGCTTAATTTGAATGGTATTAAGGTGGTCACTAACTGGCCAGCAACCGGGCTGGACTGGCCAGGCAATACAGCAACCCGCACAGCAAGCGGCGGCGTGAGTAACTATAGCTACGCTTCCAGCAACCCTAATGTTGCTTTTGTGGACGCCAACACAGGCAAAGTAACCGGCCTCCGTAACGGTCAAGCGACTATTACTGTGAGAGACAGGAACAACGTCTCGCGAGCGTATGCAGTGGTTGTTTCCAATATTTTTCAACTACGCATTAACGAAACACAGCAATCTCCACAAGCTCAAATAAATTGGATGAGATCAATTGGAGGCAGCATAGTTTCCAGTTGGACGCTACTGCAAACACGCTACACCCCTCCGGCTCGCTCAATTCCGTACGGATTGTGTTATTTCGATGCTAGCGGCAGGTGGTATTACTTTGTTCAGGCGTCAAACAGCGGAACACCAATTTATTCCATTAACGGACTGCCGAATTGGCCGGCATGGTGCATCACTCCGTTTTAGCAAATAACCGGGACAGATTTATTCAACTCCCAAAAACCCACCCACAAAAAAAGGAAGCCTCGGCTTCCTTTTTTCTTTACCCCTGTTTCCTAGAAATCGTAACGCACTCCCACATTAACCCCCCACGGCTGATCCACCTTCTTGCCTTGGGCATGTTCAATATCAGCGTGCAGCTTGACGTTCTTCGACACCGACATCGCCACGCCCGCTGCCACTTCGATACGCGAACCGAACACATCGTTGTTGAAGCGCTGGTCGTTCACCTTGACCTTGTTGCTGTGGTTGAACTCATGGGCCAACGCTGTACGCAGGTAGGGCTGCAGCACCCCGCCGCTCTCCAGCTGGATATTCTTGCCACCTGTCACGCCGAGCTTGCCCACCACGGAGGCGCTGCGATCACCCTTGGCCTGCAGGCCATTGTCCAGCTCGTAACTTTGCGCCTGGATAATCGCTGTGCTCAGTTGCGAGTACGGTTCTACAAAGTAACCATCGTCGAGCTTGATATGCCGGCCGACTTCCGCCGATGCGCTCACGGCATTCTGCGTGTAGTTGCCCTTGGCACGCTTGCCGTCGCTCATGGTCACGTTGACCTCGTTGTGCAAGCGGTTGAGCTTGACCACGCCGTCGAAGTACAGCCCGCTCTCGTCGTCGATCCAGGTGGCATAACCCCCCAGGTAGTAGCTGTTGACCTTGCCGCTGCCGGAAGTGTTGGCGCTGATGTCGGACGTGCTGTGACCCGCCATGACACCGGCCATCCACTGGCCATCTCCGCCCGACAATGGCGCATCGGCTCCCAGGCTCAGGCCACGCTGGTTTTGCGTGTAGCCACCACCGTCTTTGTTCCCGGCTACCTCGTATTTGTTGCCGTAGCCACGCATCCAGAACCCGTTGCTCTGGCCGTCGCTGAAGCGCAGTTCACCCATGCGGGTACGCAGCAGGGACATCTCGCCGTACAGCACGGTGGGGGCCGTGTTGAACAACGCCATCACGGTTTTGGTGCTGTTGCTGGTGCCACGACGGTTAGGGTCGAGGTACCAGTCGGTGTCTTCCTTCTTCAGCCCGTAGGAATAGGCGCCCACATCCACGGTGTCGCCGTCCAGCGAGAAGTGCGCATCGCCACCTTCGGTGTGCACCACGCGAATCGGCAAGGCACTCGCCAACTCGGAGCCGGTCGCCGCCAACAGCAGGCTGTGGTTGCCCGTGGCAACCCCGTTGACGTTGAGCAAGTCGGTCTGGCCGGTGCTGAAGTCGGTGTGCATCACATAGCTGCCGTCACCCGACAGGCTGTTGACGTCCAACTGGAAGAACTCATCGGCGCCGCCAAAGTGCACGGTGCCGCCGCCCATGATCAGGTCGCCGACTGAACTGTCATCCACCAGCATCCAGTGGGACGCTGAATTGACGCTCAACTCGGCGACGTTCTGCAGTTTGCCGGTGAGCCAGGAGCCATTGTTGAGCTGCAACCTGGCGGTGCTGCCGTCTTCGACCACCACGTCACCGACCAGGAAGCTGCGGTCGACGTTCATGTTGGCGGTGGCGCCGTTCATGACTTCCAGCAGCACACCGTTTGCGCCGGTCAGCGTGGAGCCATTGAGTACATGAATATCAGCAAGGGTGGATTCCCCGGGCCTGAACGAGCCGACCTGAATCGCCGAACCGGTCTTGCCCTCGACGCTCGAGCGGTCGAGGATCAGGCTGCTGGCCAAAGTCGGGTCGTTATCCACGCCCATCTTCACGCCAATGTCTCCACCAACGATGCTGGTATTGAACGCACGGGCCTGGCCATTGAACAGTTCGATACCCACGCCATCATCTGCGGTCGCCTCGACACGCGAATCGGTCAGGTCCAGCACACTGTGGGCACTGGCCGAGGCACCGCGGGTGCTGCCGGTGATGTGACTGTTGAGGACCGTGACGCTGGAACCATTGGTGGCGCCCAGGGAACGGGCCGCTGCCAGCCCGGTTCCGTTGTTGTGGGTAACGTTGCTGTTGGTGATCAGCACGTTGCTGCCCGTGACATGAACCCCGGCCCTTCCCGAATCCCGCGCAATGACGTCCGAACCATCGATGCGGATGTCGGAGTTGATTGCGGCAATGTCCCGGGTGCTGCTGCCGGCATTGACAATCAGGGTTGCGGAATTGGCAGTGATTTGCAGGGTGGGCACTCCATGAACCGTCAGGCGGGAACCTGCACGCAATTCAAAAGTGTCAGGGCGCGGGCCAGGCCCCACCGTTTCATCCGGGCCGGTCACGACACGCGCTTCGGACAGCTGCGCCATGAGCATCAGCAGTGTGACGGCCTTGGCCTTGAAGGCAAGGCTTAAGGGAGTTGGTTTGAAATTGAATGGAGCTGACATCTTTACGGACCTCTGGGTTGGCGTTCCTTTACGGAAAAAAACTGGCCGGTTCCGAAAAGCGTGTGGACCCTGCCAATCAAGCGGCGCCCAAGGTACCCAGAGCTGTTCCCAACATCTGTAGGACTAATCCCAAGGTGCTGTGCTGAAAGTGAATGCAGTTTGTAGTCGACCCAACGGCAAAAATGCCAAAGAGGAGCAAGGCTCCTCTTTGGCATTAGGGCTCAAACAAGTATCAAGGAAGCGGGACGGCAGTACCGTCGCAGAAAAAGCCATTCGTTCCACCTATCCGAACCCCGCGAACAAGAGGATGCGCTTCATCGGAAGGTAATGGTCCTTCAGGTAGGTTGATGGTGTACCAGATCCGCGCGGAGCCGGCCAGCCTTGCACCCGAGTTGGGCTGGATGGGTTTGTAGATGGTCTCATAGGGCCCCAGGAGCAACTCGAACCCAGAATTGATCATGGCTTGCGTGAGCGGTATGGAGTCCACACGACCCACTGCTGCCGGGACCGCTACCATTCCTGCATTGTCGCTGTAGCCTTGCCAGTGCAGCGTAACCACCATCCTCAGTTCAAAGTGCTCCGAAGGCGGGATAAACACCACAACGTTTCCGGGAGGATTTTCAGGCCTGAACGTAGCGCAGTTGATCGCCCCTCCGTCCGACAGATGTCGTACCACCGGCGGGGCAAGCTCTTTGAAGTTGGCATTCACCGTCACCGTCGTGTCAGGGGAAAACTGGCGGTTGGTGCTGGCCCCTTGGGCAATGGTGTAGAACACCGTCTTGCGGCCATTGCCATGACGCTCAATGAAGCTCCACGGGATTGAGAGCGGAATCACCTGGCCAGCCGAGGCGCCGGTCACCGGTTGGGTAGCAACGAGTTCGCCCGAATAGTAAAGGCGGATCGTAAAGTCGCTGGCATCCGGTGTGGGTGCCGTACTCCATAACGTTACCCGAGCAATTGCAGGCCGGTTGGCGTGGTCGCGCTCCAGTTCGTCGTCGGGGCCCTCGGTACCGGTTGCGTCCACCCCGTTCACGACTACGGGCAGCAGGTCATCGTTGATCGGGTCCGGGCCAATGGGAGTGGGGCCGACAACAAACAGGTCCAGGTTGACGGTGGTGGTCGGTGTCGCCGGGTTGTTGACAGACCGCCGCCGCACCACATAGGAAACCGTCAACGGCAATAGCCCTCGAGTGGCCCCATACAGGATTTCCAGCACCCTGTACGGAACGTAAACCTCCGCCGGGAAACGGCTGTTGCCCAGTGGCTGGGCCTCCAAGTTAACGGTGGTGATGCTTGTCCTCAATGTGACGAGGAATTCATCTCCATCGACGCCGCGCAGAAAGTTCGTATATTCAGGAATACGCACGATCATGCCGCCGTCCAGCGCAACGTCCGCCCGATCAATCAATACATCGCCGGGGGGAGAGGTTCGGTCAACCAGGGGGGCCAGCAGGTTCTCGGGCGCTGGAAACAGGCCCACGTCCATCTCGTAGGCAGTCGAAAGCCGCGCCCAATTCCCTGCCGCGTCGAACAACTCATACCGCAAATTGCGCAGGCCATCCGGATTGGCGTCAACCACGGATAATGGCAATGGAAAGCTCAGGTCCGCAGGCAGATTCCAGCGTGGCGAAGGATCGGGCGGGTTGGGTGCATAGGGCGTATCGGAGCCATTATAGTAAAGATACGCCCAATCGCCGTCTGCCCGACCATGCGCCACATAATCCGGGATCGTAAACACTGCAGACTCATTGGGCTTGCTTTCAAAGTAGTCGCGGTCGGCAGGTGTCGGCAGGTCGGCAGGCGGAATCGGCGCCGGCGGTGCATCGGGGGAAATGGCATACGGTGGTGTCAGGTCAACGACAATGGTCTGCGGATCTGATTCGGAATGGTTGTCAACGCCACGTACGTAAATTCCGTACTTGATTTGGTACCGCCCCGCGGGCCGCCGACCTTGAGCAATGTTCACCACTGTCTCAGGCCCTGGGGCAGCAACGGTGAACCTATAAATGGGCTCGCCCCACTCGGTGTCATCGAAATTTTTCCACCAAACACTGACTTGATCGTCAAAAAACGGATGGGTATCGGCGTCAGGCCATAGTGGAATAGAGAAATTCAAATTCTCACGCAGGTTGTACTCCCGTGAAAGCAATCCAGGGTAGCCAGGCACCTCACCTTCAAGAATACCATCAGCCAAGGCGTCATCACTCGTATTGGCACTTCGATTCTTTGCATAGTTACGGATAAAGTCGAGCGTGTCCTTTTTCATTACGTGTCTCCAGATATTAAGACGAATTACATCTCACCCACACTTCCCTACCATTGACGTAGCCGTTCGCGTCGCGAGACAAAGCGCTTGCACGCCTATCACACGCCGACTATTCCCTGCACAACAACAAATACATCCAGTCCTTTAATCTTTGACCAACGTTGCCTTTCCATCACTGGTGCAACTAATGACATCCCCGGGTTTACAAAACCCACCCGTTGGAAAGGTCAGGTCGACACGGATATGTCCGCTCCCCTTGACGTCTGGCCGGGAGTCACCCACCTTGCCCAGGTTGCGCCACACTTCGAAACTGGCGACAGCTGAACCGTATTCGCGCATAGGCTCCAGGGTCCGGTCGAACGGTTCCACCACAACTTTAATACCGTTATCAATATGGGGTTGCAGCACCTGGATGGTTTCTTCGTATTCAGTGCCAGCAATAGGATCAACCCAGTTATTACGCGCATAGCCTTGCCAGTGAAAACGCACCTCGTCGTTAAGTTGCAGGCCGATATTGCCCGGAATCAACCAATGCACGCCATATAAAGGCGAAGGCGAAGAACAACAGGTCACATACTCGCTAGTGAGGGTGTGCTGAACTTGCGGAGGAGTAAAATCAATCAGCGCCGTCACATCGACATTCACAAAAGTTGGCGGCGACTGTTGTTCGTTGACCCCATTACTGGTGAGGTAATGGACCGGCAGACGTGGATTGACCGTCCCCTCGATCAGATTCCAGGGAATATCGGTAAACCACACCAACTGCCCTCCTACCTCCCCCAACTGCACGGGATGGCTGGCCACCGGGCCAACACCGTTCCAGAACAGACTGAGCAATTGACCCGCAACCGGATCTGCAAACAAAGGAACATATGCCTGGGCAGCCAGCCCACGATCCAGATGATTGAGCTGATTGGGAGTCTTGGAGCCGCGCCCTATCACCGTGACGCTGGCCAGGGTCGGGTTAAGCAATGCGGGCGCATTGGGATGGTCCTGGCCGGCAATCGTCAGGTCGACATTGAACCGTTCCGATAAGGAACGAAATGGAGGCAGGGCTCCGCGAATGATTTCGTAGCGCACCACCGCCGCTTCGGGAACCAGTACAGGCGCAGGCCCCCTGAGGGTCAGCCATGGAATTTCCACATCACAAGGGAAGCTCAGTACTGGCTGCGGGACTGTCGGACGGGCATTCCAGTAGGCGATTACCTGGTCCCCCGGCGCCCAATCGTCGTAGGCGGGGTCAATGCGCATGAACACGCCACGACGTGCATCATCGCGCTTGATCAGGCTGTCGTCGTATGCCGGTGGCCGAATTTGCGGACGCGGCAAGTTGCTCGGCAACGGCGTCAGTGCCAGCTGAAACAGCAGTCCGGCACTCTGGCTGCTGAAATTGCCTGCCTCGTCAAAAATGCGATAGAAAATATAGGCGTCACCGTTGTTCAACCTGCGAAAAATATCGGGGTCCACGTAAGCAACCAGCGGGTCTGAGGCTAACGCGATCACGTACTCGGCGTCCGCCGCGCTTAGCGGCGGGTTATCCCGGTTGGACAGGTAGAATTCAATCCGGTCCCTGTCCGCGCGCACGGTGTAGAACGGAATATTGAACGCCACCGGCACGTTATCGAGCAGGTATTGCTCATCGACGTTCGGGGTCGGGGCAACTACAAAATCCACAGTATCCAGAGGGTTCAGTAACTCAGGCGAGTCCAGATCGATGGTGAGTGTTCTCCTGGGATTCAGCACACTGACGCCGCCAAAGGAGTCCTGAACCGTGTAGTAGAGTTGCGCGGTGCCGGAGCCCTCGTCAGTCAATCGTGACAGGGGCACCTCCAGTGAGATCACCGCTGGCAAAGGGGGTGGCGGGCCAAACACCTGCCGCGAATCAACCTCCTCATCGACACCCGCCCACACCCAGCGGAGGCGCACGATGTGCGGCTCATCCAGCAGCGGCTCGGGTCGCGGGTTCCACATCGGAATGTTGACCTGCAGCGGGCCCTGCAGGCGCGAGCGCGGGATCACGCCCCGGGGGTCACCACTGTCGACGCCGGGTATGTCCATCGGGTCCAGCAACACAGTGCCCCCGTCGTCCGCGCCCAAGGGTTTGATCAGGTAAGTGGATTCAGAGACGTCAGACATGGGTTTAATCCTCAACACGGTGGACAGTGGCCTGCCGGCAGGCGGCGTGTGTATACCAAGTGGCGTTGAGAGAATTAAGCGCCCGATTCCTCCGGCCGGATACTGTCAGAATTAACAGGTAGCCCCCTCCATTCGTCGCTTTTTGCTCGGCCTTGCTGCCAGGGCGGTTACTGAGCAGCGCTTGACGAAATTTCCTACTTGGTGTTTCCTGAAACCGGTTTCAGCAATTGGTTTCGCCTTGGAACCCAGATAAATCCAATAAGAAAGGCCGCCGCCGTGACTACTTTTTCCGCCGCCCAACGCAGCCGAGTGACCATGCTGGACGTCGCCGAGCGCGCCGGTGTATCCAAGGCCAGCGTGTCGCGCTTTATCGGCGACGACCGTGCCCTGCTCTCCGATGCCATCGCCCTGCGCATCGAGCAGGCCATCGATGAGCTGGGCTATCGCCCCAACCAGATGGCCCGCGGCCTGAAACGCGGGCGCACCCGCCTGATCGGCATGCTGGTAGCCGATATCCGCAACCCCTATTCGATTGCCGTGATGCATGGCGTGGAAACCGCCTGCCGCCAGCACGGCTACAGCCTGGTGGTGTGCAACACCGACCGCGATGACGAGCAGGAGCGCCAGCACCTGGCGGCCCTGCGTGCCTACAATATCGAAGGGCTGATCGTGAATACCCTCGGCCATCACCTGGACCAATTGCTGGAACTGCAACGGGAAATGCCCCTGGTGCTGGTGGACCGCAAGGTCGAACCGCTGCACAGCGACCTGGTAGGGCTGGACAACCCGGTGGCGGTGCGCATGGCCGTGGAGCATCTGGAACAGCAAGGCTATCGCGACCTGCTGTTGGTGACTGAAGCCACCGACGGCACCAGCTCGCGGCTTGAGCGCCTGGACAGTTTCAAGGCGGAGATGACCAACCGTCCGACGTTGACCGGCGCCGTACTGGAGTTGGACGGCGAACTGGAACAGCGTCTGCAAAAGTTTCTAGGCAAATCCGGCCCCAAGGCGTTGTTCTGCGCCAACGGAATCGCGGCACTGGCGTGTACCCGTGCATTGAAAAATCTAGGCTGCGACCTGTTTGATGACGTGGGCCTGATCGCCCTGGATGACCTCGACTGGTACCCGCTGGTGGGCAACGGCATCACCGCCCTCGCCCAGCCCACCGAGGCCATCGGCGCCAGTGCGTTTGACTGTTTACTCAAGCGTTTGCGCGGCGATAGCCAGCCCCCACGCACCCTGGACTTCTTGCCACAACTGATTATCCGGGGCTCGACCCAATCCCTTGTGGGAGCTGGCTTGCCTGCGATAACGGTTTCTCCGGCGAAGCAGTAGGCGGCTGACCGCCGCCATCGCAGGCACGCCAGCTCCCACACGTTTATTTTGCGAATAAAAATGAAACCGGTTTCAGAGGTACACAACAATGCATAAATACCCCGTCTCCATCAGCCTTTCCAGTTACGGCGCCGACCTGGTCCGCCAGCAAGGCCAGTTGAGTTTCGTCGAGGTGCTGGCTGCCGCCGGCGCGCAACGCATCGAATGGCGCGAAGAGCTGCTGACCACCGAACAACCCCATGAGCTGGCGCAAGCTGCAGCCGATCAAGGCCTGGAGTGCGTGTTCTCATCGCCCCTGGAACTCTGGGTGGCCGGTCGCTCGCAGCCCAATGCCGAACTGGCCGCCACCCTCGACCGCGCCCAGGCATTCGGCGCCCGCTGGCTGAAAGTCTCCCTGGGCTATTTCACCGACACCAACGACCTCGACAGCTTGAGCGCCCTGCTCAACCGGCATCCGGTCAAGCTGCTGGTGGAAAACGACCAGACCCTGCACGGCGGGCGCATCGAGCCGATGCAGCGCTTTTTCAACGAAATCGAGCGGTTGGCGGTGCCGGTGAAAATGACCTTCGATATCGGTAACTGGCAATGGCAGGACCAGTCGGCGACCACCGCTGCACGCCTGCTGGGCCGCCACGTGGATTACCTGCACTGCAAGGCGGTGGCCCGCCGCGCCGACGGCAAGCTGGTGGCCCTGCCGCCGGGCGCCGCCGACCTGCATCTGTGGGAACAACTGCTCAAGCACATGACTCAAGGTATTACCCGGGCCGTGGAATTTCCGCTGCAAGGCAATGACCTGGTGCAGGTCACCGCCCAGCAGGTCGCCACCCTCGCCGTCCTCGGCCAGCCCCGCGTGGAGAACGCACATGTCTGAGATCGATATCCTGTCGTTTGGTGAAACCATGGCGATGTTTGTCGCCGAACAGACCGGCGACCTGGCCCAGGTTGCCCAGTTTCACAAGCGTATTGCCGGCGCCGACAGCAACGTCGCCATCGGCCTGTCACGCCTGGGCTTCAACGTCGCATGGCTGAGCCGCGTGGGTGCCGATTCCCTCGGGCGCTTCGTGGTGGACACCTTGCAGAACGAAGGCCTGGACTGCACCCATGTGGCGGTGGACCCGCTGCACCCCACGGGCTTTCAACTCAAGTCCCGCGAGGAAGCCGGCGATGATCCGCAGGTGGAGTACTTCCGCCGTGGCTCGGCCGCCAGCCATCTGTCGGTCGAGGCGATCAAGCCTGAGCTGTTGCAAGCCCGGCACCTGCACGCCACCGGCATTCCGCCGGCGCTGTCGGACGCCACCCGCGACCTGTCGCGCCAGTTGATGACACAAATGCGCGAGGCCGGGCGCAGCGTGTCCTTCGACCCGAACCTGCGCCCGTCCCTGTGGGCGAACGAGCAACGCATGATCAGCGAAATCAACGCCCTCGCCTGCCTGGCGGACTGGGTGTTGCCGGGCTTGAGCGAAGGCCGCTTGCTCACCGGTTTTGAAGACCCGGCCGACATCGCCGCGTTTTACCTCGACCAGGGCGTGGAAGCCGTGGCCATCAAGCTCGGGCCCCACGGCGCGTATTACCGCACCCAGCTGGACCAGGGGTTTGTCGCCGCCGTGCCAGTGGCCAAGGTGGTCGACACGGTCGGCGCCGGCGATGGGTTTGCCGTGGGCATGATCAGCGCGCTCCTGGAAAACCTGAGCTTCAGCGAAGCCGTGCAGCGCGGCAACTGGATCGGCAGCCGCGCGGTGCAGAGCCGTGGCGACATGGAAGGCTTGCCGTTCAGGACCGATCTGCCCCACACCCAGAAAGCCGGTTAATCAGCATCACCGAGTTACCTGTTGCCACAACTACAACAAGCTCAGGAGCAACCTTATGGAACCGTTGAAACTCGCCACCCGCCGTTGGTGGTACATCATGCCCATCGTGTTTATCACCTACAGCCTGGCGTACCTGGACCGCGCCAACTACGGCTTTGCCGCCGCCTCCGGGATGGCCGAAGACCTGATGATCACCCCGGGCATGTCGTCATTGCTCGGCGCGCTGTTCTTCCTCGGCTACTTTTTCTTCCAGGTGCCCGGTGCGATCTACGCGCAGAAACGCAGCGTGAAGAAGCTGATTTTCGTCAGCCTGATCCTGTGGGGCGGCCTGGCCACCCTGACCGGCATGGTGTCCAACGCCTACATGCTGATCGTGATCCGCTTCATGCTCGGGGTGGTCGAAGCCGCCGTGATGCCGGCGATGCTGGTGTACCTGTGTCACTGGTTCACCCGTGCGGAACGCTCGCGAGCCAACACCTTCCTGATCCTCGGCAACCCGGTGACCATGATGTGGATGTCGGTGGTCTCGGGCTACCTGGTACAGCATTTCAGCTGGCGCTGGATGTTTATCATCGAAGGTTTGCCGGCGGTGCTGTGGGCGTTTATCTGGTGGAAGCTGGCGGATGAAAAACCCGCAGACGCCAAATGGCTGAGCGCCCAGCATAAAAAAGACCTGGAAACCGCCCTCGCCGAAGAACAAGTGGGCATCAAGGCGGTAAAGAACTACGCCGAGGCCTTTCGCTCACCCAAGGTGATCATCCTGGCGCTGCAGTTTTTCTGCTGGAGCATTGGCGTGTATGGCTTCGTGCTGTGGCTGCCGTCGATCCTCAAGGCCGGCCTGAAAATGGACATGGTCGAGGCCGGCTGGCTCTCGGCGCTGCCGTACCTGGCGGCGGTGATCGGCATGCTGGCGGTGTCCTGGGGCTCGGACAAACTGCAAAAACGTAAACGTTTTGTGTGGCCACCGTTGCTGATCGCCTCCATCGCGTTTTATGCGTCCTACGTGCTCGGCGCCGAACACTTCTGGTGGTCGTACACCCTGCTGGTGATCGCCGGGGCCTGTATGTACGCGCCTTACGGGCCGTTTTTCGCAATCGTCCCCGAGATCCTTCCGGCCAACGTCGCCGGCGGCGCCATGGCGCTGATCAACAGCATGGGCGCCCTCGGTTCGTTCGGCGGTTCGTACCTGGTGGGCTACCTCAACAGCAGCACCGGATCGCCCGGCGCCTCGTACTTGCTGATGAGCGGTGCGCTGCTGGTGTCGGTGGTGTTGACGATCTTTCTCAAGCCCGGCGCCAGCGACCGCGAACGCGCCCCGCTGCAATCCCTTGAATTGAAGGTAAAGACCTGATGAAAAAGTCTGTCGTGCTCTACAAGAAACTCTCAGCACCGCTGATGGCCCGCCTGCATGAACAGGCCGAGGTCACGCTTATTGAATCGCTGGATGAAAGCGGCCTGGCCAAACTGCGTGAAGCCTTGCCGACCGCTCAGGGCTTGCTCGGTGCCAGCCTGCGCCTGGATGCCAAACTGCTGGATCTGGCGCCAAACCTTGAGGCGGTGGCCAGCGTGTCGGTTGGTGTCGACAACTACGATATCGACTACCTGACCGAGCGCGGCATCCTGCTCAGCAATACCCCCGACGTACTGACCGAAACCACCGCCGATACCGGCTTCGCCCTGATCCTGGCGACCGCCCGGCGAGTGGTGGAGCTGGCCAATATGGTGCGTGCCGGCAACTGGAACCAGAACATCGGCCCGCTGCATTTCGGCAGCGACGTGCATGGCAAGACCCTAGGCATTATCGGCATGGGCCGGATTGGTGAAGCATTGGCCCAGCGTGGACACTTCGGGTTTGGCATGCCGGTGATCTACCACAGTCACTCGCCAAAACCTGCAGTGGAGGCGCGGTTTGACGCGCAATACCGCAGCCTGCCGGACCTGCTCCAGGAGGCCGATTTTGTGTGCCTGACCTTGCCGCTGACGGCTGAAACCGAAGGTTTGATCGGTGCTGAAGAGTTCGCGTTGATGGGCCCGGAGACGATCTTTATCAACATCTCCCGGGGCAAGGTGGTGGACGAGCCGGCGCTGATTGAGGCGTTGCAACAACGCACGATACGCGCGGCGGGACTGGATGTGTTTGTGCGCGAGCCACTGCAGCATGACTCGCCGTTGTTGCGTTTGAACAATGTGGTGGCGACGCCGCATATCGGTTCAGCGACTCATGAAACGCGGGAGGCGATGGCCAAGTGTGCGGTGGACAATCTGCTGGCGGCGCTGGCGGGTGAGAAGCCGAAGAACCTGGTGAATCCGGCGGCCTGGAAACACTGATTCCTGAAGCACCACAGAAGCCAATGTGGGAGCGGCGGTGCGACGATTCGACTTGCTCGCGAAGGCGGTGTGTCAGCCACCGAATGCATCAACTGACACACCGCTTTCGCGAGCAAGCCCGCTCCCACATTTTTTTGATCGCATTTCAGATCAGATGACGAATCTGGCCACCATCCCGTTCAAATCCACCGCCAGGCGCGACAGCTCATGGCTGGCCGCGCTGGTCTGGTTGGCGCCCGCCGCCGACTGCGTCGCCAGGTCGCGGATGTTCACCAGGTTGCGATCCACTTCGCGGGACACCTGAGCCTGTTCTTCCGAGGCACTGGCGATCACCAGGTTGCGCTCGTTGATCAGGCTGATGGACTGGGTGATCTGCTCCAGGGCGACACCGGCAGCCCGCGCCATTTCCAGGGTGCTTTGGGTGCGCTGGTTGCTCTGCTGCATGGACTGCACCGCTTCACCCGTACCGCTCTGGATGCCGGCGACCATTTTCTCGATTTCCTGGGTCGACTGCGCCGTGCGATGGGCCAGGGCCCGCACTTCGTCCGCCACCACCGCAAAACCACGCCCGGCTTCACCGGCACGCGCCGCTTCAATCGCCGCGTTGAGTGCCAGAAGGTTGGTCTGCTCGGCAATCGCGCGAATCACATCCAGTACCTTGCCAATGTCACGGCCCTGGGTGGCCAGGCCTTCGATCAGCACCGAGGTGTTTTGCACGTCCTGGGTCATGGTCTGGATCGCGCCGACGGTTTCCACCACTCGGTCGCGCCCTTCCCGCGCAGCCTGGTTGGACTGGCTGGACGCCTCGGAGGTGGACACCGCGTTGCGCGCCACTTCTTCCACAGCGGCCGTCATTTCGTTGACCGCGGTGGCGGCCTGGTCGATTTCGTTGTTTTGCTGTTGCAGGCCCTTGGAGGCTTCTTCGGTGACGGCGCTGAGCTCTTCAGCGGCGGAGGCCAACTGCGTGGCTGAGCCGGCGATGTGCTGGATGGTCTGGCGCAGGTTGTTCTGCATCGCGGCCAAGGCGCCGATCAGGCGGGCCGGTTCGTCCTTGCCGTCGACTTCGATGGGTTTGCTCAGGTTGCCGCCGGCGATGGTTTCAGCAACCTCCAGCGCTTTGCGCAAGGGCGTCACGATACTGCGCGTCAGCAGCCAGGCCAGCAGTACGGTCATCAACGCAGCAATCACGGAGACTGCGATGATGCCAGTGATTGCATCCTGATAACTTTGCCCGGCCTCGGTGTCGGCCTGCTTCGCGTCAGCAGCGTTGATGGCGATCAGTTTATTCAACTGCTCGCCCATCTGGTCTGTGCCATCCTTGATACGGCTATTGATCAAGGCACGCATCTCTTCGACCTTGTTCTGCTGTGAAAGGGCAACCATCTCGGCCTGGGCCTTCAGATAATTGTCGAGCGTGAGGGAGAACGTTTTGTAAAGCGCCGCCTCTTCGTTCCCGGCTGGCATGCCTGCATAAGCGGCCTGTGCCGTCTTGACCTTGTCCACCAGCACACCCATGCGGGTTTGAGCCTCATCCAGAGCCGCCGGCTCACGGTTTACCAGCACACGAAAAGAGAGAATCCGCAGGCGCAGGACGTTTTCGGTCATGGTCGCCAGATACCCGACGCTGGGCAGTTGGTTGGAGCCCATGTCGACCGATGCCTGACGAATCAGGGTCATGCGGTTCGCCGCAAACACCCCAAGAATAACGACAAGCAACGCGATGAAGGCGAAACCGAGAAAAGCTCGAGGTGCGATATTCAGGTTACGAAGGGACATAGGGGGCGCTCTTAGAAGTAGTGGCTGCGAGCATCCCTGCCGCGACACGGTCAGTGGGCGTCAACGCGCCGCTCTGACCGGCTGGCGCCACTGTTGTAATAGGTATGTGGGCCTATAAACGGTATCGGCCGGCTTGAGGATTTAATGGGGGATGTTTCGAAATATTTTTTCACACTTCTGACAACTGGCACTTTCTGGCATCCTGCGCCTCCTTTTTCCTACCCGGGCCCGTATTTTGTCTGACACTCAAACCCCTCGCCCCCGTTATAAATCCGACCTGATCTACGGCCTCGACGACCGTCCGCACTTCAGCGCGGCGATATTTGCCGCCCTGCAGCACGTGCTGGCCAGCTTTGTCGGGATCATCACCCCGACGCTGATCGTCGGCGGCGTGCTGGGCCTGGAAAGCGAAGTGCCGTACCTGGTCAGCATGGCGTTGTTTGTGTCCGGGCTCGGCACCTTTGTGCAGGCCCGCAAGTTCGGCCCGGTGGGTTCGGGCCTGCTGTGCCTGCAAGGCACCAGTTTTTCGTTTATCAGCGTGATCCTCAGTGCCGGCTTCATGGTCAAGGCCCGGGGCGGCGGCACCGATGAGATCCTGTCGACGATCTTCGGCATCTGCTTTTTCGCGGCGTTTATCGAAGTGGTGCTCAGCCAGTTCATCGGCAAGCTGCGCAAGCTGATCACCCCGGTGGTCACCGGCACCATCATTACCTTGATGGGTTTGTCGCTGATCAAGGTGGCCGTCACCGACATGGCCGGCGGTTATGGCGCCAGCGACCTGGGCGCCGCCGGCAACATGGGCCTGGCGGCCCTGGTGCTGCTGACCATCGTGGTGCTCAACCGCTTCAACAACCCGTTCCTGCGCCTGGGTTCGATCGTGATCGGCCTGACCCTGGGTTTTGTGGTGGCCTGGTGGATGGGCCGCGTCGACCTGGGCGCCCTGCCCCAGTTGCCGCTGATCAGCGTACCGGTGCCGTTCAAGTACGGTTTTTCGTTCGACTGGGTGGCGTTTATCCCGGTGGCGGTGATCTTCCTGATTTCGCCCCTGGAAGCCGCCGGTGACCTGACCGCCAACTCGATGATCTCGCAACAGCCGGTCAAGGGCCCGCTGTACATCAAGCGCATCAAGTCCGGCCTGCTGGCCGACGGCCTCAACTCGGTGATGGCGGCCACCTTCAACAGCTTGCCGATGGTGACCTTCGCCCAGAACAACGGGGTGATCCAGTTGACCGGCGTGGCCAGCCGTTATGTGGCGTACTTCATTGCCGGGCTGCTGGTGCTGCTGGGGCTGTTCCCGATGATCGGCGCGGTGTTGCAACTGATGCCCAAGCCGGTACTCGGTGGCGCCACGTTGATCATGTTCGGCACCGTGGCCGTGGCCGGGATCAAGATCCTCGCCGAAGCCGGGCTGCACCGGCGCAATGTGCTGATCGTGGCGATCTCCCTGGGCATGGGCCTGGGTGTGGCGGCAGTGCCGGAAGTACTGCGCGAGCTGCCCAAGGCACTGCACAACATCTTCGAGTCGCCGATCACCGTGGGGGCGTTCTGCGCTATCGTGCTGAACATCTTCCTGCCTGAGGAGTTCATAGAACTGGAAGAAGATGAATTTGATCCGGAAGCCTCCACCCTCAAAGTGATGCAGGACCCGGACGTCACGAAATAGGAGAACCCGTTTTATGCGCAAGCTCATGGTTTTGTCACTGCTGCTACTCACCCTGAGCGCGTGCGCGCTGTTTCCCAATCGCGACCCGGTGAACATCAACGTGGTGGGCATCGAGCCGCTGCAGAGCCAGGACCTGGAAGTGCGGTTCGCGGTGAAACTGCGCATACAGAACCCCAATGAAACCGCCATCGACTACAGCGGCGTGGCCCTGGACCTGGAGGTCAATGGCCGGCCGCTGGCGTCCGGGGTGAGTGACCAGGGTGGCTCGATCCCACGCTTTTCGGAGACGGTGCTGACGGTGCCGGTGAGCGTTTCGGCGTTTTCCGTGTTGCGCCAGACCCTTGGCTTGAGCCAGACCCAGAGTTTGAATAACCTGCCGTACGTGTTGCGCGGGAAACTCGCGGGTGGCCTGTTCGGCACCATGCGTTTTGTGGATCGCGGGACCCTGGACTTTCCCAACACTGCCACTTGGTAACGACATGGATGCGCAACCTACGCTGTATACCGAACGGCTGATCCTGCGGCCGTTGACGCTGGAGGATGCCGAGGGTGTCCAGCAGCAATTTCCGCACTGGGAAGTGGTGCGTTACCTGAATGCCCTGGTGCCCTGGCCGTACCCGGCGGACGGTGCGCGCAGCTATCTGGAGCAGGTTGCATTGCCGGCGATGGCTCGGGGTGAGGAGTGGCATTGGTCGATCCGCCTGAAAAGCGCGCCTGGGGTGTTGATTGGTAATGTCAGCCTGATGGATGAGGTGGACAACAACCGCGGCTTTTGGCTGGCGCCGCAGTGGCAGGGCCAGGGGTTGATGGCCGAGGCCAGTGCGGCGGTGACTGAGTATTGGTTTGAGGTGCTGGAGCGGCCCGTGATGCGCGTGCCCAAGGCGGCGCCGAACGTGGCGTCTCGCAGGATTTCCGAGCGGACGGGGATGCGGTTGGTCAGGACCGATGAGGGGCAGTTTGTCGCTGGGAGTTTGCCCAAGGATATCTGGGAGATTACCCGGGAGGAATGGCTGGGGAGTCGGCGGGGCTGAGGTGGGTTTTGGGTGTATATCCGTTATTTGGG
>NZ_JACAOM010000058.1:0-26320 GCF_013386245.1 Pseudomonas sp. 21615526
TTAATGAAGATAGCGACTGAAACACCGCTTTCGCGAGCAAGCCCGCTCCCACATTGACTGTGCCCACTTTGGAATTGCGGGGTTACTCGTGATGCGGCTCGCCCAGGAAAGTCAGGGAACTGAACAGTCCGCGAGTCGCGACATCAGCATTGTCTTTGAGCGGGATTTCCACCTGCGCCGCAATCACATTCAATCCTTCATTCCTCACCAGCACCTGGGCGCGACCGTCTTTATCGGTCTCGGTGCTCAGGGTGTTCGGTGCGTTGCGATAGTCTCCGATCAGCTTGACTCCTGCCGCCGGCTTGCCATCCAGCAGCACCCGTACCGGCAGTGATTTACCCGGGCCGACCGTCAGCGGATCAACTTCCGGCAAGATCAGTAGCTTGATCTGATCCAGCTTCGGCACCTTCGCCCCCGGCTGGTAGATCGCCAGGCTGTACTTGAAGGTCTGGGTCGACTCAATCGCCCCCGGCACCTTGCTGCGGCCCTCGTTGATCCACTTCTTGTCAGGCGTCTGTGACCACATCCCGTTATCCAGGGCGACCGCCAGTACAGCCGGCGATTTGAGCGGCTTCAGGCGCGCATGGTCGGGCAGACGTTCCACGGTCACCGGGATCATTTTGCCGCTGGCGTCGTAGGCCCAGGCGCCGCTGATTTTCTGCGCCTTGAACGCGTTGTCTTCGGCGCCGTGGCCGTAGATCACTTCGATATTGCCGCGCCGTTGTTCGGTCCACAGTCCGTGGGCCGAAACTTGGGTGGCAAACAGCAGGCCGAGCACGGCGAGGGATTTGAAGGCTTGCATGGAGACGTCCTTTTACAGGTTGAGGGTCAGGCTGACGGTGAAGTTGCGCGGCTCGCCGGGATTGACCCAGTAGTTGCTGTAGGAGCGCTCGTAGTACTTTTCGTCGAACAGGTTGTTGAGGTTCAGGCCCACGGTGACGTTGTCGCTGGCCTTGTAATGGGCCAGTAAATCGACGGTGTGGTAGGCCGGTAATTCAAAGCGGCCCCCGGCTTCACCGGAGCGGTCGCCGACGTAGGTAAAGGCCGCGCCGAGGTCGGAGCCGCGCAGCAAGCCGTCCTGGAATTCATACACGCCGAGCAAGCTGCCGCTGCGTTTGGCTACGCCGAGAATCCGGCTGCCGGTGGGGATGGCTTTGTCGCCTTTGGTCACTTCGGCGTCGATGTAGGCAAAGGCGCCGATCACCCGTACGGCGTCAGTCACCTGGCCGGTCAGTTGCAGGTCAAAACCCTGGCTGCGGGCCTTGCCCATGGCGCGCTGTGTGTCGGTAGCCGGGTCCAGGGCCAGGACATTTTCTTTCTCGACATGGAAGGCGGCGAGGGTGGTGCTCAGGCGGTCGTCGAACAGCTCGCTCTTGATCCCGATTTCATACCCCACGCCTTCTTCCGGCTTGAAGGATTTGCCGCCGGCGTCCAGGCCATTGTTGGGTTTGAACGAGGTGGAGGCGTTGGCGAACAGGCCCACTTCAGGCGTCAGTTGGTAGAGCAGGCCGGCGCGTTGGGTCAGGGCATCGTGGGTCTGCCGGCTTTTGGCATGGTTGCGGCTGAAGTCGTCGGTGCGCTGCTCGAAGTGTTCGAACCGCGCGCCGATCATCCCGCGCAGGCGGTCGGTGAAGATGATCTGGTCCTGCAGGTTCAGCGCCTGGCTTTTCACCTGTTCGAAAAAGTCAGTGCCGGAGCGCTTGCCGTTCGGTTTGGGCTGGCCATAGACCGGGTCATAGATGTCGATGGCGTAATCGCCGCCGGCGATGGCGGTCACCCGTTCTTTCTTGCGGTAGTCCTCGTACTCGGTGCCGATCAGCAATTCGTGCTGCCAACTGCCGATGTCGAACCGACCGCGCAGTTCGAGCTGGGTAATGCTGTCATGCCAACCGGTGGAGCGCTCGCGGTAGCGGCGGCTGAGGGTGTGGCCATCGGCATCCAGCGCGCGGTTTTCCGAGGCGTTGCCCCACAGGCTGCCTTGTTTGTAATGGCTGGCCAGGCGCAGTTGCCAGGCATCGTTGAGGTGATGCTCGAGGCTGGCTTGCAGGCGGTTGTTGTGGTTGCGGATATCGCCGTCGTCGGGCTCGCCGAGAAAGGTCGAGCGGGAGACGCCGCTCCAGCGGTTGTTGGGCGCGACGATGCCGCGGTCGAAAGTGGAGCGGTGACGCACGAATTCACTTTCCACCAGCAGGTGTGTGTCCGGGTCCAGTTGCCAACTGATGGAGGGCGCGACGAAGACCCGTTTGGCCTCAACGTGGTTGCGGAAGCTGTGGTTGTCTTCCACCGCCAGGTTGACCCGCGATAACACGTTGCCCTCGCTGTCCAGCGGCGTGTTCACGTCCAGCGCGGTGCGGTAGCGGTCCCAACTGCCGGCGCTGGTCTGCAGTGTGGTGAAGGCCTCGTGCTGCGGCTTTTTGCTGACGATATTCACCGTACCGCCTGGGTCACCACGGCCATACAGGCTGGCGGCGGGGCCCTTGAGCACCTCGATGCGCTCGATATTCGCCGCGTCCGGCGTGCTCGGGTAACCGCGGTTGGCGCTGAAACCGTCCACGTAAAACTCTGACGTGGTGAAGCCGCGAACGCTGTATTCGTAGAGCGTCAGGCCGCCGAAGTTGTTCTGTTTGGACACGCCGCCGGCAAACTCAAGGGCACGCTCGACGTTGGTGCTGCCCAGGTCGTTGAGTACCGAAGCGGGAATCACGCTGATGGACTGTGGGATATCCCGCAAGGCGGTGTCGGTTTTTGTGGCGCTGGCGGAGCGGGTAGCGCGATAGCCCTTGACCGGGCCGGTGGCTGATTCGTACGCCTCGCTGGTGATGCGGGTGGCTTCCAGTTCAACGGGGGCGGTGTCTTCGGCGTAGGCCGGGTCCACCAGCAAACCCAGGGCGATTCCCGCCAGCGGGGCAAATCTTCGAGACGGCATGATAGAGCGTTCCAATAGCGATATTGAAACAATATAACATGACTAATGAGAATGAATTTCTTTCGAAATATTAGGTAACAGGAGCCCGCGAACGGGCTCCCGAAGCCGTTATTCCTCTTCTTTCACCGGTGCAGGCGGCGGACGCAGGCCGATTTCCGCCGACAGCTTGATTTCCTTGCCATTGCGCATCACCTGGATCGCCACCTTGTCGGTGGGTTTGATCCGCGCCACCTGGTTCATCGACTTGCGACCATCTCCGGCCGGCTCGCCGTCGATGCTGAGGATCACATCCCCCAGTTGCAGGCCGGCTTTCTGCGCCGGGCCGTCGCGGAAGATCCCGGCGACCACGATGCCAGGGCGCCCGGTCAGGCCAAACGACTCGGCCAGTTCCTTGGTCAGCGGCTGGACTTCAATCCCCAGCCAGCCACGAATCACCTGGCCATGCTCGATGATCGACTTCATCACTTCAGTGGCCAGCTTCACCGGAATCGCGAAACCGATGCCTTGGGAGCCGCCGGACTTGGAGAAGATCGCGGTGTTGATGCCGGTCAGGTTGCCGTTGGCATCCACCAGCGCGCCGCCGGAGTTGCCCGGGTTGATCGCCGCGTCGGTCTGGATGAAGTCTTCGTAGCTGTTGAGGCCCAACTGGTTACGCCCGGTGGCGCTGATGATGCCCATGGTCACGGTCTGGCCGACGCCGAAGGGGTTGCCGATGGCCAGCGCCACGTCACCTACGCGCAGCCCTTCGGAGCGCCCGATGGTGATCGAGGGCAGGCCTTTCAAATCGATTTTCAGCACCGCGAGGTCGGTTTCCGGGTCGCTGCCGACCACGCGGGCCAGGGTTTCCCGGCCATCACGCAGGGCCACCACAATCTGGTCGGCGCCGGTGGTCACGTGGTTGTTGGTGAGGATGTAGCCTTCCGGGCTCATGATCACGCCGGAGCCGAGGCTGGATTCCATGCGCCGCTGCTTGGGCGAGTTGTCGCCGAAATAGCGACGAAACTGTGGGTCTTCAAACAGCGGGTGCGCCGGTTTGTTGATGACCTTTGTGGTGTACAGGTTGACCACGGCGGGGGCGGCGATCACCACTGCATCGGCGTAAGTCACCGGGCCTTGTACCACCGCGCTGGTTTGCGGTGCCTGTTGCAGGTTGACATCAAGGGTCGGCAGGCCGACCAGTTGTGGATAACGCTGAATAATCAGCATCGCGATCAGCACGCCAGCCAACAATGGCCATCCAAAAAAACGCAGTGCCTTGAGCATGAAGAAAAATCCTGACAGGTTGCAGGGGGCGGGAGAGCGCCCATAATGTCGCGCATTATACGAGGCCGTGAGCGCCTCTGAACGGGATATTTAGGAGTCTTTTATGGCCGTTGCCCTGAGCACCTTAGTCGAGGAAGCGGACCGCTACCTTAATAGTGCCAAAATCGCCGATTACTGCCCCAACGGCCTGCAGGTCGAGGGCCGACCGCAAGTGCTGCGCATCGTCAGCGGCGTGACCGCCAGCCAGGCATTGCTGGACGCGGCGGTCGAAGCCCAGGCCGACCTGGTGCTGGTGCACCACGGTTATTTCTGGAAAGGCGAAAGCCCGTGCATCACCGGCATGAAGCAGCGCCGCCTGAAAACCCTGCTCAAGCACGACATCAGCCTGCTGGCCTATCACTTGCCGCTGGACCTGCACCCTGAGGTCGGCAACAACGTGCAACTGGCCCGGCAACTGGACATCACCGTCGAAGGCCCGCTGGACCCGGACAACCTCAAGGTCGTCGGCCTGGTGGGCTCCCTGGCCGAGCCGGCGTCGCCCCGTGATTTTGCCCGCCGCGTGCAGGAAGCCATGGGCCGCGAGCCGCTGCTGATCGAAGGCAGCGAGATGATCCGCCGCGTGGGCTGGTGCACCGGTGGCGGCCAGGGCTATATCGACCAGGCGGTGCTCGCCGGGGTTGACCTGTACCTGAGCGGCGAAGCCTCGGAGCAGACCTTCCACAGCGCCCGGGAAAACGACATCAGCTTTATCGCGGCCGGGCACCACGCCACCGAGCGTTACGGCGTGCAAGCCTTGGGCGATTACCTCGCACGGCGCTTCGCCCTCGAACACCTCTTCATCGATTGCCCAAACCCGATCTAACGAACACCACCGGACACATGTGGGAGCGGGCTTGCTCGCGAATGCGGTGCATCAGTCGCCATATGCATTGACTGACACACCGCATTCGCGAGCAAGCCCGCTCCCACATTTGATCGAGTCGAGCCAAACCCAGCGGTATATTGATATACCGTTTCGATCTAGCCAGCCCCCTCAATAGAATCAGGCGCTGTGCTAGCATGCCCCGCTCGAACACGGCCCGCTGGCCGTCCATAAGATCGTTTTTCCGTGAGTAACCATGGTCGACAAACTGACGCATCTGAAACAGCTGGAGGCGGAAAGCATCCACATCATCCGCGAGGTCGCCGCCGAGTTCGATAACCCGGTGATGCTCTACTCGATCGGTAAAGACTCCGCCGTGATGCTGCACCTGGCACGCAAGGCCTTTTTTCCGGGCAAGCTGCCGTTTCCGGTGATGCACGTCGACACCCGCTGGAAATTCCAGGAAATGTACAAGTTCCGCGACAAGATGGTCGAAGAGCTTGGTCTTGAGTTGATCACTCACGTCAACCCGGACGGGGTGGCGCAGGGCATCAACCCGTTCACCCACGGCAGCGCCAAGCACACTGACATCATGAAGACCGAGGGCCTGAAACAGGCGCTCGACAAGTATGGTTTCGACGCTGCATTCGGCGGTGCCCGTCGCGATGAAGAGAAATCCCGTGCCAAAGAGCGCGTGTACTCGTTCCGCGACAGCAAGCACCGCTGGGACCCGAAAAACCAGCGCCCGGAGCTGTGGAACGTCTACAACGGCAACGTCAACAAAGGCGAGTCGATCCGTGTGTTCCCGCTGTCCAACTGGACCGAGCTGGATATCTGGCAGTACATCTACCTGGAAGGCATCCCGATCGTGCCGCTGTATTTCGCCGCCGAACGCGAAGTGATCGAGAAGAACGGCACGTTGATCATGATCGACGACGACCGCATCCTCGAGCACCTGTCCGACGAAGACAAAGCCCGAATCGTCAAAAAGAAAGTACGTTTCCGTACCCTTGGCTGCTACCCGTTGACGGGCGCGGTGGAGTCCGAAGCCGAGACGCTGACGGACATCATTCAGGAAATGCTCCTGACGCGAACTTCCGAGCGCCAGGGCCGTGTCATCGACCACGATGGTGCAGGCTCGATGGAAGATAAAAAACGTCAAGGCTATTTCTAAGGGGCTGTCATGTCGCATCAATCTGATTTGATCAGCGAGGACATCCTCGCCTACCTGGGCCAGCACGAGCGCAAGGAAATGTTGCGCTTCCTGACCTGTGGCAACGTCGACGACGGCAAGAGCACCCTGATCGGGCGCCTGCTGCACGACTCCAAGATGATCTACGAAGATCACCTGGAAGCCATCACCCGCGATTCGAAAAAATCCGGCACCACCGGTGACGACATCGACCTGGCGTTGCTGGTCGACGGCCTGCAGGCCGAGCGTGAGCAGGGCATCACCATCGACGTTGCCTACCGCTACTTCTCCACCGCCAAGCGCAAATTCATCATCGCCGACACCCCCGGCCATGAGCAGTACACCCGCAACATGGCCACCGGTGCCTCCACCTGTGACCTGGCGATCATCCTGATCGACGCCCGCTACGGCGTGCAGACCCAGACCCGTCGCCACAGCTTCATCGCCTCGTTGCTGGGCATCAAGCACATCGTGGTGGCCGTCAACAAGATGGACATCAATGGCTTTGACCAAAGCGTGTTCGAGTCGATCAAGGCTGATTACCTGAAGTTTGCCGACGGTATCGCGTTCAAGCCGAGCACCCTGGCCTTCGTGCCGATGTCGGCCCTCAAGGGCGACAACGTGGTGAACAAGAGCGAGCGTTCGCCCTGGTACACCGGCCAGTCGCTGATGGAGATCCTCGAGACCGTCGAGATCGCCAACGACCGCAACTACACCGACCTGCGTTTCCCGGTGCAGTACGTCAACCGTCCGAACCTGAACTTCCGTGGTTTTGCCGGCACCCTGGCCAGCGGCATCGTGCACAAGGGCGACGAAGTCGTGGTGCTGCCGTCGGGCAAGAGCAGCCGCGTCAAATCCATCGTCACCTTTGAAGGTGAACTGGAAAACGCAGGTCCCGGCCAGGCCGTGACCCTGACCATGGAAGACGAAATCGACATCTCCCGTGGCGACCTGCTGGTGCATGCCGACAACGTGCCGCAAGTGACCGACGCTTTCGACGCCATGCTGGTGTGGATGGCTGAAGAACCGATGCTGCCGGGCAAGAAATACGACATCAAGCGCGCCACCAGCTACGTGCCGGGTTCCATCACCAGCATTGTGCATCGCGTGGATGTGAACACCCTGGAAGAAGGCCCGGCGAGCGCCTTGCAGTTGAACGAGATTGGCCGGGTCAAGGTCAGCCTCGACACAGTCATCGCCCTGGACGGTTACGCGAGCAACCGCACCACCGGTTCGTTCATCGTCATCGACCGTTTGACCAACGGCACCGTGGCTGCGGGCATGATCATCGCGCCGCCGGTGACCCATGGCAGCGCGGCGCAGCACGGCAAACTGGCTCACGTGGCCACCGAAGAGCGCGCCCAGCGCTTCGGCCAGCAACCGGCGACCGTGTTGTTCAGCGGCTTGTCGGGCGCCGGCAAAAGCACCCTGGCCTACGCGGTTGAACGCAAGCTGTTCGACATGGGCCGTGCGGTGTTTGTGCTGGACGGCCAGAACCTGCGCCACGACCTGAACAAGGGCTTGCCGCAGGACCGTGCCGGGCGTACCGAGAACTGGCGTCGTGCCGCGCACGTGGCGCGTCAGTTCAACGAAGCCGGCTTGCTGACGTTGGCGGCGTTTGTTGCCCCGGATGCTGAAGGGCGTGAACAGGCCAAGGCGCTGATCGGCGGTGATCGTTTGCTGACCGTGTACGTGCAGGCTTCGCCTTTGGTGTGTGCCGAGCGTGATCCGCAAGGTTTGTACGCGGCGGGCGGCGATAACATCCCGGGTGAGTCGTTCCCGTATGACGTACCGTTGAATGCGGACCTGGTGATCGATACCCAGGCGTTGTCGCTGGAAGACAGCGTCAAGCAAGTGCTGGAACTGCTGCGCCAGCGCGGCGCGATCTAAGCTTCACGCGCGCAAAAAAGCCCGCCATGTTGGCGGGCTTTTTTTATGGGGCCTTGGAAACAACTCGGTCAAATGTGGGAGCGACTGGCGGGATAATCTGTGTGCAATTTGGCGAGCAGCACATCCTTCTCTTCCCACAACCGGTTGATCCAGCCCTGGAACGCCAACCGATATTCCCCATCCTGCTCATAATTCTTGCCGATAAACTCGGCCGGAATCTGCACCTCTTCAAACTGCACGACAACGTCCTTCACATTCCCGCACAGCAAATCCCAATAACCGGGGCGCCCACCAGGATAGTGAATGGTCACGTTCACCAGCGACTTCAGCTGTTCACCCATGGCATCCAGCACAAAGGCAATGCCGCCGGCCTTGGGCTTGAGCAGGTAGCGAAACGGTGACTTTTGCTGTGCATGCTTGCCCGGAGTAAACCGCGTGCCTTCGGCAAAGTTGAAAATGCCCACCGGGTTGTGGCGAAACTTCGCGCAGGTCTTGCGGGTAGTTTCCAGGTCCTTGCCTTTCTTTTCCGGGTGCTTTTCCAGGTACGCCTTGGTGTAGCGCTTCATGAACGGGAAGCCCAGTGTCCACCACGCCAAGCCAATCACCGGGACCCAGATCAACTCTTGCTTGAGGAAGAACTTCAGCGGGCGAATGCGCCGGTTGAGCACGTATTGCAGCACCATGATATCGACCCAGCTCTGGTGGTTACTGGTCACCAGGTACGAGTGTTCATAGTCCAGGCCTTCCAGGCCCTTCAGGTGCCAACGGGTGCGACACACCAGGTTCATCCAGGCCTTGTTGTTGCTGATCCAGGCCTCGTGGGTCTGGTTCATCAGCCATTCGCTGAAGCGCTTGGCAAACGGCAGCGCCTTGAACAGCGCCACGATAAACAGGAACGAGCACAGCAAAATCGTATTCAACGCCAGCAACAGCGAGGCGATCACCCCGCGCACGGCGGCAGGTAGAAAATCCAGCATTTAGACATCCATAGGTCGGTTGGCGGCTTGAATCGCGGTCAATGCGATGGTGTACACGATGTCGTCCACCTGCGCCCCGCGGGGCAGGTCGTTCACCGGTTTGCGCAGGCCTTGCAGCATCGGCCCCAGGCTCACGCAATCGGCACTGCGCTGCACGGCCTTGTGGGTGGTGTTGCCGGTGTTGAGATCCGGGAACACGAACACCGTGGCCTTGCCCGCCACCAGGCTGTTGGGCGCCAGTTGCCGGGCCACGCTTTCGTTGGCGGCGGCGTCGTACTGCAACGGGCCGTCGATCAGCAGCGAGCTTTGGGCTTCGTGGGCGAGCAGGGTGGCTTCGCGGACCTTCTCGACCTCCTCGCCCGTGGCCGAATCACCGCTGGAGTAACTGATCATCGCCACCCGTGGCGTGATACCGAATGCGGCGGCCGAGTCGGCGCTTTGCAGGGCGATTTCCGCCAGCTCCGCCGCGCTGGGGTGCGGGTTCATCACGCAGTCGCCGTATACCAGCACTTGCTCGGGGAACAGCATGAAAAACACCGACGAGACCAGGGTGCAGCCCGGCGCGGTCTTGATCAGTTGCAAGGCCGGGCGAATGGTATTGGCAGTGGAGTGGATGACGCCGGAGACCAGGCCGTCCACTTCATCCAGAGCGAGCATCATGGTGGCGATCACCACGGTGTCTTCCAGTTGCTGCTCGGCCATCGGCGCGTTGAGGCTTTTGGTTTTGCGCAGGGCCACCATCGGCTCCACGTAGCGCTGGCGAATCAGGTCGGGGTCGAGAATCTCCAGGCCTTCGGGCAGCTCGATGCCATGGGCGCGGGCTACGGCTTCCACGTCGGCCGGCTTGGCCAGCAGTACGCAACGGGCGATCCCGCGTGCCTGGCAGATGGCGGCGGCCTGCACGGTCAGCGGCTCGCTGCCTTCGGGCAACACGATGCGCTTGTTGGCCGCCTGGGCGCGCTGGATCAGTTGATAACGGAACACCGCCGGCGACAGGCGCATCTCCCGCGGCGTGCCGCAGCGTTGGTGCAGCCAGCGGGCGTCGAGGTGGCTGGCGACGAAGTCGGTGATGATCTCCGCACGTTCGCGGTCATCAATCGGGATTTCCTTGTTCAGGCTGTTGAGCTGGTTGGCGGTGTCATACGAGCCGGTGCTCACCGACAACACCGGCAGCCCGGCCTGGAACGCGCCACGGCACAGGTCCATGATCCGTGGGTCGGGTAGGGTGTCGCTGGTCAGCAACAGGCCCGCCAGCGGCACGCCGTTGATGGCGGCCAGGCTGACGGCGAGGATGATGTCGTCGCGGTCGCCGGGGGTCACTACCAGCACGCCGGGCTTGAGCAGCTCCACGGTGTTGCGCATGGTGCGCGCGCAGATGATGATCTTGGTCATGCGCCGGGTTTCATAATCGCCGGCGTTGAGGATCTGCGCGCCCATCAGGTCGGCCACGTCGCGGGTGCGCGGGGCGTTGAGTTCCGGTTGGTAGGGAATGCAGCCCAACAGGCGGAAATCGCCGCTGCGCAACAAAGGCGAATGCTCCTTGAGCCGCGCCGAGAAGGCTTCCATGCTTTCGTCGGTGCGCACCTTGTTGAGGATCACACCCAGCACTTTTGGGTCTTTCGGGCCGCCGAACAGCTGGGCCTGCAATTCCACGCGGCCGGAGAGTTCGGTCAGCACTTCGTTTTCCGGAGCCGAGACCAGGATCACCTCGGCGTCCAGGCTCTTGGCCAAGTGCAGGTTGACCCGGGCCGCATAGCTGGCGCTGCGGGTCGGCACCATGCCTTCGACGATCAGCACGTCCTTGCCCACGGCGGCTTGCTGGTAAAGGGTGATGATTTCTTCCAGCAGCTCGTCGAGCTGGCCGTCGCCGAGCATCCGTTCGACATGGGCCAGGCCCAGAGGCTGGGGCGGTTTCAGGCCGTGGGTGCGGGCCACCAGCTCGGTGGAGCGCTCGGGGCCGGTGTCGCCGGGGTGCGGCTGGGCAATCGGTTTGAAGAAGCCGACTTTCAGCCCGGCCCGTTCAAGGGTGCGCACCAGCCCAAGGCTGATGGAGGTCAGACCCACACCAAAATCGGTGGGCGCGATAAAAAAAGTCTGCATGCGAATTCTCTGGAGGTGCATGGCTTCGGTGGCGGCCTATGGCTGGCTGCCTACCGGGAATCAGGTGCCAAGGTTATCTTTATCTGAGCCTTGCGCACACCAGCCGCACGTAAAGGGCTTGTCTATTTTTTCAAGGCGTTGCGCCGGGTCCGTGACCCAGGCCCGGGATTGCCAGGGTGGCTGGTGGCGCAGGTGCTGGGTGTGGCCGCAGGAAAGCTCGACGACCCAGTGCCGGTCTTCGTCCTGGTGAAATCCGACGACCGTCGGGTCAGTTGTTCGACCCCGTCCGTCCGGGTTGTGTTCGCTTTCGGGCAAATCCTTGTTTAGACTTGTCCGTTCTTCATTCTTCTGCAAAAGGTCTCGCCCCATGCCGATCGCCGCCAATAAGGCTGTCTCCATTGACTATACCCTGACCAACGACGCTGGTGAGGTCATCGACAGTTCTGCCGGCGGCGCGCCGCTGGTCTACCTGCAAGGTGCAGGTAACATCATCCCGGGCCTGGAAAAGGCCCTGGAAGGCAAAGAGGTCGGTGACGAACTGACCGTTGCCGTAGAACCTGAAGATGCCTACGGCGAATACGCTGCCGAACTGGTCAGCACCCTGAGCCGCAGCATGTTCGAAGGTGTCGACGAGCTGGAAGTGGGCATGCAGTTCCACGCTTCCGCTCCGGACGGCCAGATGCAAATCGTCACCATCCGTGACCTGGACGGCGACGACGTGACCGTCGACGGCAACCACCCGCTGGCTGGCCAGCGCCTGAACTTCCAGGTGAAGATCGTCGCTATCCGTGACGCTTCCCAGGAAGAAGTGGCCCACGGCCACGTGCACGGCGAAGGTGGTCACCACCATTAATTGACTGAGCGACGCTCTGTCAGTTGGAAAAAGGCGCCTTCGGGCGCCTTTTTCATTTGGCGGCTATTCTTGCCGACTTGGCGGCTGTAATCTCGAATGGCCGTTACGAAGAACATGGGATATCTGGAGTTCGTCATGAGTGCTTTCCACGACCTTAAACTCAAAGCCCTGGATGGTCAGGAGCTGCCTCTGGCGCCCTTCAAGGGGCAAGTCGTGCTGGTGGTCAACGTCGCCTCCAAATGTGGGTTGACCCCACAGTACGCCGCGCTGGAAAACCTCTATCAGCAATACAAAGACCAGGGTTTCACCGTACTCGGGCTGCCGTGCAATCAATTTGCCGGGCAGGAACCGGGTACTGAAGAAGAAATCCAGGAATTCTGCAGCCTCAACTACGGCGTGACCTTTCCCCTGGGCAGCAAGCTTGAGGTGAATGGCCACGATCGCCACCAGCTGTATCGATTGCTGGCGGGCGAGGGCGCCGAATTTCCCGGGGACATCACCTGGAACTTCGAGAAATTCCTGTTGGGCAAGGACGGCCGGGTGCTGGCGCGTTTCTCGCCGCGTACACCGCCGGATGACCCCTCCATTATTCAGGCGATCGAAAAAGCATTGAGCTGATACTTTCAGCATTATCGAGTGAGTTTCTGTGGCAAGGGAGCTTCCTGTGGCAGGGAGTTTCCTATGGCAAGGGAGCTTGCTGTGGCGAGGGAGCTTGCTCCCGTTGGGCTGCGAAGCAGCCCCATGCCCTCCCGCTTTTACCCCTTAATCACCCCAATCAATAGTGCTATCCAACACGCTGCACACTCCATATTATCCACATCATAAATTCCTTTCCGATGGAGTGCTCCCATGCCTGTCCAAGCTTTGTTCAAACCGTTCCAGCTCGGTGCACTGCAACTGCCGAGTCGCGTGGTCATGGCGCCGATGACCCGTTCCTTTTCTCCGGGTGGCGTGCCCAACTCCAAAGTGATCGAGTACTACCGCCGCCGCGCCGCCGCCGGTGTCGGCCTGATCATCACCGAAGGCACCGTGGTCGGCCACCCGGCTTCCAACGGCTACCCGAACGTCCCGCACTTCTACGGTGAAGCCGCCCTGGCCGGCTGGAAGAAAGTAGTCGACGCGGTACATGCCGAAGGCGGCAAGATCGTTCCGCAACTGTGGCATGTGGGCAGCGTGCGGCGCATCGGCACCGAGCCGGATGCCAGCGTCCCGGCTTACGGCCCCACCGAAAAACTCAAGGACGGCAATGTCGTCGTCCACGGCATGACCGTGCAAGACATCAAGGACGTGATCGCCGCGTTCGCCCAGGCTGCCAAGGATGCCCAGAGCATCGGCATGGACGGCGTTGAAATCCACGGCGCCCATGGCTACCTGGTGGACCAGTTCTTCTGGGAAGGCACCAACCAGCGCACCGACGAATACGGCGGCAGCCTGGCCAACCGTTCGCGTTTCGCCATCGAATTGATCCAGGCCGTCCGCGCCGCCGTGGGGCCGGACTTCCCGATCATCCTGCGTTTCTCCCAGTGGAAGCAGCAGGACTACACCGCGCGCCTGGTGCAAACCCCGGAAGCCTTGGGTGAATTCCTCAAGCCGCTGTCTGACGCCGGCGTGGATATTTTCCACTGCTCCACCCGCCGTTTCTGGGAGCCGGAATTCGAAGGCTCCGAGCTGAACCTGGCCGGCTGGACCCGCAAGCTCACCGGCAAGCCGACCATCACCGTGGGCAGCGTCGGCCTGGACGGCGAGTTCCTGCAGTTCATGGTCAACACCGATAAAGTGGCGCAACCCGCCAGCCTGGAAAAACTGCTGGAGCGCCTGAACAACGACGAGTTCGACCTAGTCGCTGTGGGCCGTGCGCTGCTGGTGGATCCGGATTGGGCACTGAAGGTTCGCGAAGGCCGTGAAGGCGACATCCTGCCTTTCAGTCGTGAGGCGTTGACGACGTTGGTGTAAGGGGCGACAGGGCGGGCACCGGTTGCTCGTCCTCGCACACCCCGCGTAATTGGCGCTCAAACTGCTCGATAATCGCCGGCCAACCCTGACGGCTGGCGTGTTGCCGGGCATTGAGCCGCACCCGGCGCAAGCTCTCGCGCTCTTCCAGCAGCCAATTGGCCGCATCGCAAAACGCTTCTTCATCCCCCGGCATCGCCAGCACGCCGCTGTAGCCATGGCGAATGTGCTGAGTTGCGGCCGCCTGGTCGTATGCCACCACGCCCAACCCTGAAGCCATGGCCTCCAGCACCACGTTGCCGAAGGTTTCGGTCAGGCTGGGAAACAAGAACACATCCCCGGACGCGTAATGCCGGGCCAGTTCCTCACCGCGCAAGGTGCCGCAGAAAATCGCCTCCGGCAGTTCCTTTTCCAGCATCGCCCGTTGCGGGCCATCGCCGACGATGATCAGTTTCATCTGGCGCAGTGGATACGTGTCCTGCAGCGTCTCGAAACAGCGCTTGAGTAACCCGAGGTTTTTTTCCTGGGCCAGGCGGCCGACATGCAGCACGGCAGTTTGCTCACTGGTCAGTGCCCAGCTTTCACGCAACGCATTGTCGCGTTTGGCCGGGTGAAACAGCTGGCTGTCGACACCGCGCGCGAGCATGCCCAGGCGCTCGAAATGGCGCCGCTCCAGCTCCAGGCGCTGGCTGGCGCTGGGCACCAGGGTCAGGGTCGAGCGGTTATGGAACCAGCGCAGATAGTGGGTCAGCACCCGGCTCAGCATGCCCAGGCCGTACTGGTTGGAATACTGCTGGAAGTTGGTGTGGAAGCCACTCACCACGCTGATCCCCAGGCGCCGCGCCGCCCGCAACGCCGACAAACCCAGCGGGCCTTCGGTGGCGATATACAACACATCCGGGCGCTGGCGGGTCCAGCGCCGCAACAGCTTGTGCATCGACGACTGGCCCCATTGCAGCCCCGGATAACCCGGCAAAGGCCAGCCGCGGCAAAGCATCAGGCCATCGTCACTGGGCCGGCTCTGGTCGCTGCCCTGGCGCGGGCGAACCAGTTCGACTTGATGCCCGCGCGCGCGCAAACCGTCACACAGGCGGCCAAGGGTATTGGCCACCCCGTTGATCTCTGGCGGGAAGGTTTCGGTGATCAGGGTGATGTGGAGCGAAGCTGTCGTCATGACCCACAGTGTCGGCGTGGGCCATGTCGTCATTGTGTCTTTTGGATGATGGATTTGTGACGGCTCAGGCCTTTTTAATGGACATGGCCTCGGCGCCTTGCTCACGCACCCAGAACAACGTCGCCCCAGCCACCGCTGCCGGCATCATCAGCAGGTTGACCACCGGCACCAGCAACACCAGGTAAACGATCCCGCCAAAACTCATGCTCTGCCAGCGCTTCTGGCGCAGCCAGGCGAGCATTTCGTTCCAGCCCAGCTTGTGGTTGTCGGCCGGGTAGTCGATGTACTGGATCGCCATCATCCACACACCAAACAGCAGCCACAGCGGCGCCGCCACCAGATTGACCACCGGGATGAACGACAGGATAAACAGGCCGATGGCCCGGGGCAGGAAGTAACCCAGTTTGCGCATTTCCCGGGCCAGGGTGCGCGGGACCATGGCCGCCAGTTCGCCCCAGCTGAACGCCGGGAAATCATCGGTGCCGCGCACCACCACTTCGACCTTTTCCGACAGAAAGCCGTTGAACGGCGCGGCGATAATGTTGGCGAGCATGGTGAAGGTGAAAAACACCATCAGCACCACCAGCACCACAAATAAAGGCCACAGCAGATAATTGAGGAAGCTCAGCCAGCTCGGCAGCGTCGGCATGAGTGTGTCGACCCACAGGCTGAACTGATGGCCGGCGAAGTAGATCAATCCGACGAACAGGATCAGGTTGATTGCCAGCGGCAGCAGCACAAACAGCCGCAGGCCGGGGCTGAGTACCAGTTTGAGACCTTCGCGCAGGTACTGTGGGCCTGAAAGAACGGGGGCGGGCATGGATAACTCCGGGCAATAGGGGCGAACGCGCCGACCTTACCGGCTTTGGGAGTACCGGGAAAGCACGGCCCGCATCGCGACATTAACGGTAACAAAGGTGTCGATTAATAGAGGGCATGGGATAGAGACCACCTATGAGCTGGATTGTTAATCCGTATTTCCTTAATCTTGCCTCCCTCTATACGCTGCACCCATTATTTTCAGGATCTGCGAGTTCAAGCCTTCCCCAAGTGCTTCGCGGTCCTTTTTTATTCCAGCCGTTCTGTAGTCCGGGCGGTCGATAGGAGTGAGTCATGTCTGATACCCGTCATTCGCGAGTGATTATTCTCGGTTCCGGCCCTGCCGGTTACAGCGCTGCCGTCTACGCTGCCCGGGCCAACCTCAAGCCGTTGCTGATCACCGGCATGCAAGCGGGCGGTCAGTTGACCACCACCACTGAAGTCGACAACTGGCCGGGCGACGTCCACGGCCTGACCGGCCCGGTGCTGATGGAGCGCATGAAAGAGCACGCCGAGCGTTTCGAAACCGAGATCGTGTTTGATCACATCAACAAGGTCGACTTCTCCAAGAAGCCTTACAGCCTGACCGGCGACAGCGGCGTGTACACCTGTGACGCGCTGATCATCGCCACCGGCGCCAGCGCTCGGTACCTGGGCCTGCCGTCGGAAGAAGCGTTCATGGGCAAGGGCGTTTCCGCCTGCGCGACCTGCGACGGTTTCTTCTACCGCAACAAGCCAGTGGCTGTGGTCGGTGGCGGCAACACCGCGGTGGAAGAGGCGCTGTACCTGGCCAATATCGCCAGCACCGTGACCCTGGTTCACCGTCGCGAGACCTTCCGCGCCGAGAAGATCCTGATCGACAAGCTGCATGCCCGCGTGGCCGAAGGCAAGATCATCCTCAAGCTCAACGCCACCCTGGATGAAGTCCTGGGCGACAACATGGGTGTGACCGGTGCTCGCCTGAAGAACAACGACGGCAGCTTCGACGAGCTGAAAGTCGACGGCGTGTTCATCGCCATCGGCCACACTCCGAACACCTCGTTGTTCGAAGGCGTGCTGGATGCCAAAGACGGTTACCTGATCGTGCAGGGCGGCCGTGAAGGCAATGCGACTGCCACCAACATCGAAGGTATCTTCGCTGCCGGTGACGTGGCCGACCACGTGTACCGCCAGGCGATCACCTCCGCCGGCGCCGGTTGCATGGCGGCACTGGATGCCGAGCGTTACCTCGACGGTTTGAAGGACGCTTCGTTCTAAACCGTAGAAACAAAAAAACCGGCTGCGAGGCCGGTTTTTTTATGCACGGGATTTGATGATCACCGCAGTCCAAATGTGGGAGCGGGCTTGCTCGCGAAAGCGGTGTGTCAGTCACCCGATGTATTGACTGACACTCTGCTTTCGCGAGCAAGCCCGCTCCCACATTTTGATCTATGTCTGACTCAGGATTTGCGGGTCAGTGGCTGTGCGGCAAACTTCACACCCGCCAACCCATGCTCGATCAGCGCACGAATGTTGCCATGGTCACTGCCTTCAGGCGTGGCCAGCACCGAACGGTAATGCTCGCCAAACGCCAACAGCGCTTCCTGGTCGCTCAAGCCTTCCAGCAGCGCCAGGCCCAGGGTCTTGCACGAACCTTCGTTCTGCCCGGCGGCGTTTTCCACGCTGCCATTGGTGAACGCTTGTGGCTGGTAGTCGTAACCCGCAGCTACAAAGGCCAGGGTATCGGCAAAAACATGTTCGCCACTGTTGAGGCTGGCGCGCAGGGTGTTCAGGTCAGTCATGGGTTTTTCCTTTGGCGAATGCCGCTTGCTGTTCGGCACTGGCTTCTTGCTGGTATTGGGCTTTCCACTCGGCGTACGGCATGCCGTACACCACTTCACGGGCGTCATCGAGGCTCAGCTCGATCTGGCGCTCGTCGGCCTCGGCCTTGTACCACTTGGACAAGCAGTTGCGGCAGAAGCCCGAGAGGTTCATCAGGTCGATGTTCTGCACATCCTTGCGGCTGTCCAGGTGGGCCACCAGCCGGCGGAAGGCGGCGGCTTCGAGTTCGAGGCGTTGTTGATCGTTCATGATGCTCACTGCAAAGGTAAGGGTTAGCGACTGGCCGCTAGGGTGATCGACACCGATTCGGCAAAACGCAACGCATGGGGTTTGTCGACTTCGACTTCGGCGTACAGCACCGATGTATTGCTCATCACCAGGTCGAGGATCTCCTGGGTCAGGCGCTCCAGCAGGGCAAAGCGGTTGCCTTCCACATGGGCGATGATCGCCTTGGTGATGGTGCGGTAGTTCAGCGCGTGGTCGATGTCGTTGTCGCGCACGGCTTCCTGGGCGGCATACAGGATGGTCAGGTTGATCAACACATCCTGCTTGTTGAGGATTTCATCCTCGTTGATCCCGATAAACGTGCGCAGGCACAGGTCCTTGACCCGGATGCGCGCCATGCCTGGCTGAAGTTGTGGCATTGCTACTTGCTCCGTCCAATCAGTTGCAGGAACTCCATGCGCGTGGTGTTCGACTCGCGGAAGGCGCCGAGCATCACCGAGGTGTTCATGGTTGAATTCTGTTTTTCGACACCGCGCATCATCATGCACATGTGCTTGGCTTCGATCACCACCGCCACGCCGGCGGCCTGGGTCACCGTCTGGATGGCGTCGGCAATTTCCCGCGTGAGGTTTTCCTGGATCTGCAGGCGACGGGCGAACATGTCGACGATACGCGCCAGCTTCGACAGGCCGAGCACCTTGCCGGTCGGAATATAGGCCACATGGGCCTTGCCGATAAAGGGCAGCAGGTGATGCTCGCACAGCGAATACAGCTCGATGTCCTTGAGGATCACCATCTCGTCGTTGTCGGAGGCAAACAGCGCACCGTTGACGATTTCTTCCAGGTTCTGCTCGTAGCCGTGACACAGGTACTGCATGGCCTTGGCGGCACGCTTTGGCGTGTCGAGCAAACCCTCGCGCTCGGGGTCTTCACCCAGGCCCTTGAGGATCTCGCGGTAGTGGTGGGGCAGGGACAAAGTCATACAACATCCTCGCAAACGGCTTACTTGATATGCCGCCCGCCGTTGACGGTCAGGGTGGTACCGGTGACATACGGGTTATCCAGCAGGTAGCGCACGCTCTGGTAAATCACCTCGGGGCCTGGCTCGATGCCCAGTGCCGCCTTGGCCAGGACCTTGGCGCGGTAAGCCGCGTCGTCGCCCTCGTTGAACATCACCATTGCCGGGGCAATGCCGTTCACCTTGATATCCGGTGCAAGCTGCGCGGCAAACGACAAGGTCAGGCTGTCGAGCCCGGCCTTGGTGGCGCAGTAGGCAATGTGCTGGCGGCTGCCCTTGCGGGTCACGTCATCGCTGATGTGCACGATATCCGCAGGCGTGGAGCGTTGCAGCAGGTAAGCACAATGCAGGTTGATCAGGTACGGCGCAAGCATGTGCACGCTGAACATGTCGGTAAAGGCGCGGCTCTCGTCGCCGGGCGCTTCCGCTTCCCAGGCCGAGGCATTATGAATGATCGCCCGCAGGCTTTGGGTGTGCGTCTTCAGTTCGTCGATGAAGGCGAGAATACCGGTCTCATTGGAGAAGTCGGCAAACACACCGATCGCACCGCGTTCGCGCAAGGCTTGCACGCCGGGGCGTTCGGTGCGGTAGCTGAAAATCACTGGCTGCCCTTCGTCCAGCAGGCGCTGGGCGCAATGCAGGCCGACGCGCTGGCCGGCACCGGTGATCAGGATCGGGGCGGGTGTTGAAGACATGGGAGGCTCGAGTCGCTGGCAGGCTAAAACTATACCAGCGAGCGGCCTCCCTTGTACTCAAGCAGCGGCTTCGGTGGCCTTTACCCGGGCTGGCGCCGGATGCAGCCAACCGGCCAGCAGGTGGGTCGACAACGGGATAAAGAAGTAAACCATCAATGGCGTGAGCGCGAGGGTGCTGACCAGCACACGGCTCAGCAACCCCAACTCGCTGAGCAGCGGCTCAAGGCCGAAGTTGAACAGCAGCGACACCGGGAAAAATGCCAGCCAGATGGCCACGGCCTGCTTCCAGCGCGGCGGACGTGCGGCGGCGGCGCCAAACCAGCCGTCGATACCGCGTACGCGATGCTCCGACGGCGCAGCAAACAGCTCACTGCCACGCCCGAGCCATGCACCACGGGAGGCGGAAAACTCCCACGCATGCAGGGTTTTTTCGTCGGCGAAGCGGAAAATAATCTGGAACTCGTCATCGTTGGGCGGCGGTGCAAGCACGCCTGAACCCAGGTAACCGGGGAAGTCCGTGGCCAATTGCTCGCCTTCGCGCAGCCAGGCCATCAACTCTTTATAGCGGCCCTTGGCCACGCGGCGCGCAACCATCAGGGTGACGGGGGAGGTAGACATTGTGTATCTCCATAAGGATCAGGTGCACTGGGCCGGGTAGGCGGCGCACGAACGAAGCTGCGGGGTAAGCAGCCACGTTGAAAAAACAGGCAAGGATTATTCCTGTTTTGCAGAAATACACCAGCGACATTGGTCGGCTTGTCGAAGACCTTGAATCGGACAGCTGTATGGGCGTTAAATGGGATCCAAGTTCCTGACAGTATATTGATGCCCTGATGTCTGTAATGACTGCTCCACGTCCCGAAATGGCCCTTGGCAACCCTGCCGATTCCGACGAGCTGTTTCCGATTCGCGAAGTCGCGAGATTGACAGGCATCAACCCTGTCACCTTGCGTGCCTGGGAACGGCGTTACGGGCTGATCCACCCGGTTCGCACCGAAAGTGGGCACCGCCTGTATTCGCGCACCGATATCGAGACCGTTCATCGCATTCTTGACTGGATCGAGCGTGGCGTGGCCGTGAGCAAGGTCGGCAAGATCCTCGCCCGCGACGATCATCAAGTCGAAGCGGCGGCTGCTTCGCCGGCAGGTGCAGAGCATGAATGGAGCCAATGGCAGGCGCAGTTGCGAATGGCCGTCGGTGCCTTCGACGACCGGCAACTGGACCGGTTGTATGGCCAGATTTTCGCTGCCTACCCGGTCGCGGTGGTGTTCCAGGACATCCTGATGCCCCTCTGGCAGCAACTGTTGCGACATCAGGGGTTGTTTGGCCAAACCAGTGAATGGCTGTTTTTTGATGGATTCCTGCGCAGCCGAACCTGGAAACGCCTGCAGATAGGCTGTGCCTCAGCGGCGCCGCGGGTATTGCTGGCGGCCATTGCGGGGGAGTGCCGAGAGCTGGAGTTGTTGGTCGCAGGCCTGTTGATGAGCGGTGACGAGTTGGCGGTCAAGGTTCTGGCTGTGGGCCAGCCGATGGATGAATTGACCCTTGTCTGTGAAAAAACCAGGCCACAAGCCCTTGTGGTGTTCTCCAATCACTCGCCGGCCAATGGCTTGCCTCGGCGCCTTGAACGGTTGGCCCTGACCCTGGATTGCCCGCTGTTGCTGGCCGGCGATGCGGCGGAGTTGGCGCAGGAACAACTGGCGGGTTCATCCGTCGGCTGCCTGGGTAACGAAGGGCGATTGATGCAGCGCCGCTTGCAGCAGTTTCTGCGCGGTAACCTGGATACCTGACTTCAGGCGTGGACTTCGGGGTGAAAAAGGCGATGTTGCTGCAGGATAAACTGGCGCAGGCGCTCGGTCTCATCCACATCGTTCTGGCTCAGGCGGTAGGCGAACAATCCTCGGGCAGTTTCCCGTTCCAGCGTGCCCCGCACCGAAATGCGCTCGTACCCGGACGGACTGAACCACAGCGAAAAGGTTCTTGGCGCCTTGATCCGCCCGCGAATTTCCACCAGCAATCCCTTGAATGACACCTCATGCACCCACAGCGCACCGGGCTGGCCCTTGATGTTTTCCAGGGGTACCGGCTCTTCGAGCGCCAGGCGCCACGGGCGGATCATCGGCCCGTCTTCGAAAATACTCGGTACACCCAGCCGCAGATGCACGGCATGAAACTCGTCTTCCACCAATTGCAGCGGAAACGTCATTTGCTGGTTGTCGAATTGGGCCTGGAGGGTGACATGGTCATGGGCGGCCAGGCGGGTGAGCAGATCACGAATCTGCGCACCGCCATTGACCGTCAGGCTCGACGACGCGTCCCGCACATTGAGTTGCGGGTTATGGTGCATGGTCTGAATAAAATCCAGCTCGTCCTGCGTCAAAAGCGCGTCGCGTTGCATTGATCTTGCTCAAGAAAAAGGTATTAAAACGCCATTATCTCTTTAAAGACCGCGTTTTCTAGTTTTTGTTAGATCCGCTCGTCGCCTTGAGTGCCGCAAGCTCCGCCTTGAGGTCAGCCAACTGGGCTTCCAGTTGCGCGACACGCTGCTGGGCCTTGACCTGAACGGTCACATCCTTCTGCACACCGACAAAGTAGGTCTGCTTGTCGGCCGGGTTATAAACCGTCGATAACGACAGCTCGTTCCAGAAATGCGTGCCGTCCTTGCGGTAATTGCGCAGGATTTCCCGGCAGGCGCCGCCACTCTCCAGGGCTTCGCGAATCGCCATCAGCCCCGGCTGGTCACGATCGCCCGATTGCAGGAAGCGGCAGTCCTGATAGAGGATTTCGTCGAGGGTGTAGCCAGTCATGCGCTCGAAGGCCGGGTTCACATAAATCAGTGGCTTGTCCTTGCCTTCGCGCTCGGCGATAACGATGCCGTCGTTGGAAGCGTTGATCACCAGTTGCATCAGCTTGGCGTTAATCATTGAGCGGTCCATGGCTTGTAGTTGGAGTTTGCAGTTTAAGACATGCCGGCAGCCTGTCCATGGGCCCCAGCTGTTAATATCCCAGGCTTTTAGTCAGCTACAGGATCAGATTGATGAAAGTCGCCATCCTTTCCGGCTCGGTGTACGGCACGGCTGAAGAAGTCGCCCGTCATGCTGCAAGCATCCTCAACGCTGCCGGCTTCGACGCCTGGCACAACCCGCGGGCAACCCTCGCCGACGTACAGGGCTTTGCTCCGGAAGCCTTCCTGGCCGTGACGTCCACCACTGGCATGGGCGAACTGCCCGACAACCTGCAGCCGCTTTACTCGACCATTCGCGACCAACTGCCGGCCGCCTGGCGAGGCTTGCCCGGCGCGGTGATCGGCCTGGGCGACGCCAGCTATGGCGACACGTTCTGCGGCGGCGGCGAGCAAATGCGCGAGCTGTTTGCCGAGTTGGGCGTGCACGAAGTGCTGCCGATGCTGCGCCTGGACGCCAGCGAAAGCGTGACCCCGGAAGCCGACGCCGAGCCGTGGCTGGCCGAGTTGGTCACTGCACTGCGCGGTTGACCGGGAACTCGCGCAATAACGCCAGCCAGGCCTGGGCGGCTTTCGACAGGTAGGCACCCTCACGCCAGATAAAGGCAATGTCCCAGCGCAGGTAGTCCGGCGCCTTGAGCGTCAGGCGCACCACGCCGGGCCTTATCAGGCCCCGGGCTACTACGCTGGGCAGCAGCACCACGCCTTGGCCGGCGGCCACCAATGCGGCGAGAAAATCCGCCTGGCCACTGCGCCCGCTTTCCTTCGGGGTGAAGCCCAATTGCTGACAGGCCTGTAGCAGGCGGTCGTTCAACACAAAACTGCGCTGATACATCAGGAACGGCGTGTCAGCCAACTCCTCCAGGCGGATCTGCGCGTTATCGGCCAATGGATGGTCCATCGGCAGCAGGGCATCCAGCGGTTCATCGCAGAATGCCTGCCAGGCGAATGCCGGGTCGCTGGGCATCAGGCTGCCGCCCACTTCCAGCTCTCCGCTCAAGATCGCCTGCTCGATATTGCGGCTGCCGCCTTCCAGCAACTGGATGGTGACGTTCGGATAACGGCGGCGGTATTCGGCAAACAGCCCGGCGAACAACGTGTCGCCGCCCAACTGCGGCAGGCCCATGCGCAACTCGCCACGGGTCAACTGATTCAAGTCATCCAGCTCACTGAGCAATTCGGTTTGCTGGCGCAGCATGGCCTCCGCCCGCTGCAGCACCACTTGTCCGGCAGCCGTCAGGCGAATCTGCGAACCCAGGCGATCCAGCAGCGGCGTGCCCAGGCTTTGCTCCAGTTGTGCCACCTGCTTGCTGACGGCGGATTGGCTGATGTGCAGGGTTTTGCCGGCCTGGGTAAAGCCGCCGCGGTGTATCACTTCGACAAAACTGCGCAGTTGTTTAAATTCCATCGACATGATTCCAGTTTGGAATAGCTTGCAGTCTAACAATTCGCTGTGGGGATGCCAGGGGCCTCTTTAAAATGGGAGCCCTGCGAGGACCCAAAGCTCATGAAACGTTTCACCTTCAATGTCGTCGGTCGGTTATTGACTGAACTGATTGTGCTGCTGGCCATATATTTTCTGGGCTGCCAATTGGCCGCCTGGCTGAGCTGGCCTATTCCCGGTGGTGTGATCGGCCTGGGCCTGTTGTTGCTGACCTTCGCCACTGGCCTGGTCAAGCCGGCGGCCCTGCAATTGGGCGCCGGTGTGTTGATGGCGGAGATGCTGCTGTTCTTCATTCCTGCGTTGATGAGCCTCTTGGACTACGGCGGCCTGGTAAAGCACGACGGCTGGCGGATCATGTTGGTCATCGGCTTCAGCACCTTGTCGGTGATGCTGGTGACTGCGTTTACCGTGGAATTCGTCTGCCGCTGGAAGCTGCGCCATGAAGCTTGAGCTGATGCCGATGTTCTGGCTGGCGCTGACCCTCGGTGCCTACGGCTTCAGCCGGTGGATCTACCGGCGCACCGGGCGCTACCTACTGTCGCCGCTGATCCTGGTGCCGGCGCTGCTGCTGGCGGTGGCCGTGCCGATGAAAACCGCCTATGCCGAATACGCCACAGACACCCACTGGCTGATGCTGGTGCTGGGCCCGGTGACCGTGGCGTTCGCGATTCCGATCTGGCAACAGCGCCAATTGCTGGTGCGCCACTGGTCAGCGTTATTGCTGGGGATGGTCGCGGGCAGCGCGGCGTCCATCGCCACTTCGTATGGCCTGGCCAAGGCCCTCGCTCTCGACAGCTCGGTGACGATGTCGTTGGTGCCCCGTTCGATCACCACCCCGTTCGCCATGCCGGTGTCTTCCGACCTGGGCGGCGTGCCGGAACTGACGGCGGTGTTCGTGATGTTCACCGGGGTGTTTGGCGCCATGCTCGGCGGCGTACTGCTCAAGTGGTTGCCGTTGCGCACGCCATTGGCTCGTGGCGCATTGTTTGGCGTGGGCGCTCATGGCGCGGGTGTCAGCCGGGCTCATGAAGTGGGCGGCGAGGAAGGCTCCGTGGCGGGCCTGGTAATGGTGCTGACCGGCTTGCTCAACCTGTTCGCCGCGCCTTTATTGGCGTCGCTTCTCTGACACGCGCAGAACAAAATCGAACTATCCTCAGGACTGACCCGTTCGGTCATCAAGCTGGCTGCCAATGCAACTACGGCGGCCTCGAGGTCTGACTAGACTGCCTCTTCACTCAAAAAAACAATAATAAGCGCGCCAAGGAGGTCATTGCCGTGAGCCTAGCCACTGTTCAATCGACACACAGTGTAAAAGACCAGGTCAGCGCGGCCGAATGGCAGGCCCGCGTCGACCTCGCCGCGTGCTATCGCCTGGTGGCGATGCATGGTTGGGACGACCTGATTTTCACCCACATCTCGGCCAAGGTGCCGGGCACCGAAGACTTCCTGATCAACCCCTACGGGCTGATGTTCCACGAGATCACCGCGTCGAGCCTGGTGAAGGTCGACCAGGCCGGCAACAAACTGATGGACAGTCCCTACGAGGTCAACCCGGCGGGCTACACCATCCACAGTGCGGTGCACGAAGTACGGCACGATGTGGTCTGCGTGCTGCACACCCACACCGCTTCCGGCATTGCCGTCTCCGCGCAGAAACAGGGCGTGCTGCCCATCAGCCAGCAATCGTTGTTCGTGCTGTCCAGCCTGGCCTATCACGCCTACGAAGGTGTGGCGCTGAACCACGAGGAAAAGGCCCGCTTACAGGCCGACCTTGGCGAAAACAATTTCCTGATGCTGCACAACCACGGTCTGCTGACCTGTGGCGGCAGCATCGCCGATACGTTCCTGATGATGTTCATCTTCCAGCGCACCTGCGATATCCAGGTGATGGCGCAGAACGGTGGCGCTGAACTGATCAGCATTGCGCCGCAGATATTGGCCGGTGCCCGGGCGATGATCGCCGGGGTCACCAAAAGCGCTCAGGGCATGGGCGGCGCGCTGGCGTGGCCGGCGTTGCTGCGCAAACTCGATGCACTCGACCCCGGGTATAAAAGCTGATGCCACTCGCCGAGATCCCGCTGCGCATCTGGCGCCAGCGTGCCCAGAGCTTTGAGTTTCGCGGCCGCACCATTCGGTACTGGGTGGGGGG
>NZ_JACAOM010000059.1:0-1715 GCF_013386245.1 Pseudomonas sp. 21615526
GCCTTCGGCCAGCACCGTGCCGCTGGAGGTGGTGCGTTGGCCCATGCTGTCCCAGTCGTCGACCACCACCAGGCCTGCGGTGCCGCGCGGCACGAACGCCAATTGCGCATTCTGCTGTTCATCCAGCGCCAGCACCGCCAGCCAGTGGGCATACAGCGAACCGGTGCAATAACCCTTGCGACCGTTGATCACATAGCCATCGCCTTGCCGGCGAATGGTCGCCTGGATGTCCTGGACGTTCTTGCCGCCGGTTTCCGACAGCGCATTGGCAAACCGATGCCCTTCCAGCGCCAGGCCAAAAAAGTACGCCTGCTGCTCGGGCGTGCCTTGCAGGCGGATATCTTCCAGCAGGCAGTAATGGTTCTGCGGGATTTGCCCCAGCGAAGGGTCGGCCGCCGAGATAATCGCAATCACCTGGGCCAACACCGCGTATGACACCTGGGCACCACCAAACTCGCGGGGCACGCTGATGCCCCACAGACCGCTGTTGGAATACAGGTCGACGACCTCCGCAGGCACCTGGCGGGTGCGATCGCGCTCGGCGTCCTGTTCCAGCAACACGGCAGCGACTCGGCGGGCAACGGCCAGTGCGTGGGCCTCGTCGCGGATCAACTCGGCGTGGGGCGTGTGAATCGGGTAATCGGCAGATACAGGCAGTACAGACATACAACGCTCTCGGGCGAATGGTTTGCCAGAGGCATTGCAGCTTCTGTGCCTGAGGCGCCTGGCCTTCAAACACAAGGGTTTGCTCCCGATATACGCGCGGCAGACCGCCCTTGGCGCAGCAAACTGCCGGTTTGCTGTTGCCTGGGCAACACCTCGTCGGCTGCCCGCAAGCCACGGCGCACGTGGCCTATAGTGAAAAAGCCGTCCCTCCACAACCACCATCAAGGAGAACGATATGAGCGTTAAACCCATTCCCGAGGGCTACCACAGCATCACGCCGTACCTGGGCATCGACAAAGCCGCTGAAGCCATCGAGTTCTACAAACGAGCCTTTGGTGCCACCGAAGTCATGCGCCTGGACATGCCCGACGGCAAGATCGGCCATGCCGAACTGCGCATTGGCGATTCGGCGATCATGATGGCCTCGCCCTGTGGCGAAATGTCGTTCGGCAGCCCGGGAAAAGAACACCCCAGCGTGTGCCTGCATCTCTATGTGCAAGATGTCGACCAACAGTTCGCCCAGGCCATCAAGGCCGGCGGCACGGCGATTTCAGAACCCAAGGATCAGTTCTACGGTGACCGTTCCGGGACGCTGAAAGACCCGTTCGGGCATGTGTGGTTCCTGGCCACGCGCAAGGAGGACTTGACCGAGGCGCAGGTTCGCCAGCGTGCCGAGGCGTTGTTCAAGCAAGGATGAAGTCGCCAGGGCGACGCAACCCAACGGTAGGAACTGGCTTGCCTGCGATGGCANNNCAGGCAAGCCAGCTCCCACCGTTGACCTGCACTGCCTGAAAGATCGGGCTTCAACACACTTCATGAACAACCCCTCCACGCTTTCCCCCTTGCCCCGGGCGCCGTGTGATTTCAGGATGCAAGCAATCATCACAAGGAGTCATTCCATGTTCGCCGGATTCCAAAAAGACCAGCGCCACGTCAACGGTGTGGACATCAGCTACCGCAAAGGCGGCGCGGGTCCCGGCCTGCTTCTGCTGCACGGGCACCCGCAGACCCACGTCATCTGGCACAAGGTCGCCGAGCAACTGGCCGAA
>NZ_JACAOM010000006.1:0-152903 GCF_013386245.1 Pseudomonas sp. 21615526
AGCGGAACCATAAGCGGCCGCTACCGCAGCAACGGATATGTACACAATCAAAACCCTACGTAGCCGGCCGAATCGCCTTGATCAGCGACTGCAACGAATACCCCAACCGCGGCGCCAACGCCTCAGCCCGCGCAGACAACGCCGCCACATCAAGCACCTGATCCAGATCCGCCGGCACCAGCAAAATCACATTCCCCTCCTTCACCGGCAACTCCCAATAATGCCGGTGATACAACCCACGCAACAACGCCGCCCCCAAAGGCTTCCCATCATCCGTAGCCCACTGATTAATCACCAACCACCCCCCCGGGTTCAGCTTCTTCTGGCAATTCTCCAGAAACGTCCAGGCCAGGTGCCCAACCCCAGGGCCAACATCCGTATACAGGTCGACAAAAATCAGGTCCGCCGACTCAGCCGAAGGCAGCAATTCCAACGCATCCCCAACGCGGATATACAGCCGAGGATCATCATCCAGCCCCAAGTACTCAATGGCCAGACGCGGCACATCAGGCCGCAGCTCGATGGCTTCCACATCATCCAAAGGCAGAAACTTCAGGCAAGCCTGGGTCAACGTCCCAGCGCCCAAGCCCAGGAACAACGCACTCTCCGGCTGCTCATGGCACAACGCCCCAATCAGCATCGCGCGGGTGTAGTCATACTCCAACCAGCTCGGGTCAGCAGTAAACACACAACTCTGCTCGATGGCATCGCCAAACTCGAGAAAGCGGTAATCTGCCACTTCCAGCACGCGGATCATGCCGAAGTCATCATGGACCTCGGCCAGCAGGCGCTCGACGCGCTCCTCAGACATTGCAACTCCTAACGGCGTGCCAACGGGAAAGCCGGGATTGTGGGCGAACCGGCGGCAGCAGGTCACGTACTAATTGCTGATAACATGACGGCCCGACCGCAAATCACTCGAGTTCATGATGAGCCAACCCTGGAGCCCCGACAGCTGGCGCGCCCTGCCGATCCAGCAACAACCCCAGTACCCTGACGCCGCGCATTTGTCGCAGGTCGAGCAAACCCTGGCGAGCTATCCGCCGCTGGTGTTTGCCGGTGAAGCCCGTGAGTTGCGCCGTCAGTTTGCCGAGGTGACCCAGGGTCGCGCCTTCCTGTTGCAAGGCGGCGATTGCGCCGAGAGTTTTGCCGAGTTCTCGGCGGCAAAAATCCGCGACACCTTCAAGGTGCTGCTGCAGATGGCGATTGTGATGACCTTCGCTGCCGGCTGCCCGGTGGTCAAGGTCGGGCGTATGGCGGGCCAGTTCGCCAAGCCGCGCTCTTCCAACGATGAAACCATCGACGGCATCACCCTGCCCGCCTACCGCGGCGATATCGTCAACGGTATCGGCTTCGACGAAAAAAGCCGCGTGCCCGATCCGGACCGCCTGCTGCAGTCCTACCACCAGTCCACCGCCACCCTGAACCTGCTGCGGGCGTTTGCCCAGGGCGGTTTTGCCGACCTGCACCAGGTGCACAAGTGGAACCTGGACTTCATCGCCAACTCCGCCCTGGCCGAGAAGTACAGCCAACTGGCCGACCGCATCGACGAAACCCTGGCCTTCATGCGTGCCTGTGGCATGGACAGCTCGCCGCAACTGCGCGAGACCAGTTTCTTCACCGCCCACGAAGCGCTGCTGCTCAACTACGAACAAGCCTTCGTGCGCCGCGACAGCCTGACCAACGACTATTACGACTGCTCGGCACACATGCTCTGGATCGGTGATCGCACCCGCCAACTGGACGGTGCCCACGTCGAATTCCTGCGCGGGGTGAACAACCCGATCGGGGTCAAGGTCGGCCCGAGCATGAACCCCGACGACCTGATCCGCCTGATCGACATCCTCAACCCGGACAACGACCCGGGCCGCCTGAACCTGATTGCGCGCATGGGTGCCAGCAAGGTCAGCGACCATCTGCCCAACCTGATCCGCGCGGTACAGCGCGAGGGCAAGCAGGTGCTGTGGAGTTCCGACCCGATGCACGGCAACACCATCAAGGCCAGCAGCGGCTACAAGACACGGGACTTCGCGCAGATTCTCAGTGAGGTGAAGGAGTTCTTCCAGGTGCATGAAGCCGAAGGCACTTACGCCGGCGGGATTCATATCGAGATGACCGGGCAGAACGTCACCGAGTGCATCGGTGGCGCGCGGCCGATTACTGAAGACGGGCTGTCGGACCGCTACCACACCCACTGCGACCCACGGATGAATGCCGATCAGTCGCTGGAATTGGCATTCCTGATCGCCGAGACGCTAAAACAGGTCAAGCGTTAAGCTCTACCCGCAACCGTGCCGCACTGGCCCGCTGGCAATTGAGCTGTATCTGCTCAAGCCCGAGCCAGTCGGCCATCTGCCGCAGATTCAGGGCCAGCGCGCGCATGCCCTCCTCGTCCAGCCCCGGCTCTTCCTCGTGAACGGCATGCACCGCCAGGCGTCCGGCCGCCCGCTCCGCCCGCAGATCCACGCGCGCGGCAATCCGCTCGTTGTGCAGGAACGGCAGCACGTAGTAGCCATATACCCGCTTGTCCTGGGGCGTGTAGATCTCCAGGCGATAGCGGAAATCGAACAACCGCTCGGTACGGCTGCGCTCCCAGATCAGCGAATCAAAAGGCGATAACAGTGCGCTGGCAGGCACCTTGCGCGGGACTTTTGGCTCGGGCAGGCAATAAGCCGGCTGTTTCCAGCCCTGGACCTCGCAGGTGATCAATTGCCCATCCTCGACCAGCTCCGCCAGGCGCCCACGGCTGTCGGCCGGGTCCAGACGGAAGTAGTCGCGCAGGTCTTTTTCAGTGCCCACCCCCAGCGCCGTGGCGCTGTGCAGCAGCAAACCGCGTTGCGCCTCAGCCTCGTCCAAGGGGGCTTGCTGGAGAATGTCGGCCGGGATCACACGCTCCGGCAGGTCGTACAAACGCTCAAACCCCCGCCGCCCGGCGACGGTCACCTGGCCGGCGGCGAACAACCATTCCAGCGCATGCTTTTCATCGCTCCAGTCCCACCACGGGCCGGCGCGCTCCTCGCGGGTCGACAAACTGCCCGCACCCAGGGCGCCTTGTTGTTCGACGATGCCCAGCACCCGGGCGATGGTGGCCTGCTGCTCGCGACCAAAACGCGCCATTTGCTGATAGATCCCCTGCCCCCGGGCCGCCCGTTCCATGCGCCAGCGCATCAATGGGTACAACGCCATTGGCAACAACGACGCCTCATGGCCCCAATATTCGAACAGCGAGCGGCGCCGCCCCGAACTCCAGGCGGCTTGTTCTAGAATCAACGGAGAGTAATGCCCCAGACGGGAAAACAGCGGCAGGTAGTGCGAACGCACCACCGCATTTACCGAATCAATCTGCAACACGCCCAAACGCTCAACCAGGCGATTGACCTGCGCCGCCTTGATCAACGCCGGCGGCTGGCGCCCGGAAAAACCCTGGGCGGCCAGCGCCAGGCGTCGCGCCTGCTTGAGGGAAAAGGACAGTTCTGCGGGCATGGGCATCTCCTTGTGTGCTCGCGAACCACCCTACTGCATCCCGAGTCATTTTCGCAGCGGGTCTTCCCAAAAATGCCGGCGGCTTTCCTGCTCGACATCGCCACGGTTGAGCCCGATGTCCTTGAGCGCCTCATCGCTCATGCTCATCAACAGCTGACGCTCACGGTGCACGGCCATCCACCGGGAACCCAGTTGAAGCAGCCCGGAAAACGGCCGCTTCGCCATCAGTACAAAGCCTCTTTGACCTTTCATCATCTCGCCCTCCAGTGGGGATGACTGAAGTCTGTGCCTGGCGCTATGATCAATCCAACGAATGTTTCTTATGCAATACATCTCGGAGATTGATCAATTGTCCAGCTACCCGAGTATCGACACCGAGGTGCTGCGCACCTTCGTCGCCATCGCTGATCAAGGGGGCTTTACCCGCGCCGGCGAGCAGGTCAACCGCACCCAGTCGGCGGTAAGCATGCAGATGAAGCGCCTGGAAGAAGATGTGTTGCAGCGCAAGTTGTTCGAGCGCGATGGCCGCCAGGTGCGGTTAACGCCTGAAGGCCAGGTGCTGCTGGGCTACGCGCGCCGGATCCTGAAGCTGCACAGCGAGGTGTTCAACACGTTGCGCGAGCCGCACATGGTCGGGTTGGTGCGCATCGGCACACCCGACGATTACGTGATGCGCTACTTGCCGGGGATTCTCAAGCGCTTCTCCAAGGCTTACCCGCTGATCCAGATTGAAATGCACTGCGAGTCGTCGCCGGTGCTGATGCAGCGCCGGGACCTCGACCTGACCGTTATCAGCCGCGAACCGGGAAATGAAATCGGCGAACTGCTGCGCCATGAACGCATGGTGTGGGTGGCGGCGCCCTGCTTCTGTATGGATGAGCACAGCGCCCTGCCCCTGGCCATTTCCGGCCTCGACAGTTTTTGCACGCAGTGGGCACGCGCCGCGCTGGACGCCCAGGGGCAGGAGTACCGACTGGCGTATCACAGCTCCAACGGGGCCGCGATCCTCGCAGTGGTGGGTGCCGGCCTGGCCGTCACGATCAATATGGAAAGCCTGGTGACCGAAGACCTGCGCATATTGGGCACAGCGGACGGTTTTCCGCCGCTGCCGTCGGTCAACCTGCGGCTGTTGCGCAACCCGCGCACCACCTCGCCGATTACCGAATGCCTCGCCGAATACATCCTCGAAGGCTTCAAACTTTAAACGTCAGCATCACCGCACACACCGCCAGGAACCCGCAGAACAGCCCGCGTAACATGCGCTCCGGCATGGCGTGGGCGACTTTCACGCCCCAACTGATACTGAGCAAACCGCCGACGGCCAAAGGCAAGCCGATCAGCCAGTCCACTTCGTGGTGCCAGGCGTAGGTCACCAAGGTCACGCTGGTGCTCGGCAGCGCCAGGGCCAGCGACAGCCCTTGGGCCACCACCTGGCTGGTGCCGAAGATGCTGGTCAGCACCGGCGTGGCAACCACTGCACCGCCCACCCCGAACAAGCCACCCATGGAGCCTGACGCCGCGCCCAACACCCCAAGCCACGGCCAGGAATAACGCATCTGCGCTGACGGCGGTGCATTGTGGGTAAACATTCGCAGCAGGTTGTAGGACGCCAATACCAGCAGAAACGCGATAAAACCCACCCGCATCACGTCAGCATCGATCCCCACCGCCCAGATCGAGCCCAGCCAGGCGAAGGAAAAACCCATCACGCCCAACGGCAGTGCATGACGCAATTCAATCCGGTTGCGCTGGTGATAACGCCACAACGCCAGCATCACATTCGGCACCACCATCACCAGGGCCGTGCCTTGGGCGATCTGCTGGTCGAGGCCGAAAAATACCCCCAGCACGGGAATGGCAATCAGCCCGCCGCCGATGCCGAACAAGCCACCGACCGTGCCCAACGCTACGCCCAGCATTAAATACAACGCTAAATCTGCCACCCGCTCGCTCCTGCTGTTCCCAGGCTTTGCATGCTACGCAGTCCGCTCTGGTGCGGAAACGCACAGCAACGCACAATGGCTGTGCCAATCTCGCACAAGCAGACGCTGATGAACCCCAATACATTGACCGATCAACTGAGCCTGTTTCTCGACGTACTGGAAGCCGGCAGCTTTTCCGCAGCCGCGCGCCGTCACCCGCTCACGCCCTCGGCCGTGGCGCGGCGCATCGACAGCCTGGAAAGCTCGGTGGGTAGCCGGCTGTTTCAACGCAGTACCCATGCGGTGGTGCCGACGCCCGCCGGCCTGGCGTTTGCCGAGCGCGCCCGGCGGATTGTCAGCGAGCTGCAACTGGCGCGGGCCGAAGCGGTGTCGCTGAGTCATGCGCCTGAAGGGTTGATCCGCGTGGACGCACCGGCGGCTTTCGGCAGGCGGCATTTGGCGCCTGCCATCGCTGACTTTCTCAATGTCTATCCGGGACTGGACGTGCACCTGCACTTGATCGACAGCTTTGTCGACATGCAGGGCGAGCATTTGGGCAAGGTCGACCTGGTGCTGCGGGCCGGGCATATCGTCGACACCCGGCTGATTGCCACGCCACTGGCCAGCATCGTGCGCATCGCTTGCGCAAGCCCGGCCTACCTGAAAAGCCGTGGCACGCCGACCCATCCCAGCCAGTTAAGCGAGCATGACGGCCTGGATTGGGAAGGCCTGGCACCGATGTTCGCCTGGCGTTTTGAGCTCGATGGGCGCAAATCCACCTACCGCCCGCAGCGCATTCGCATGAGCGCCAATAACGCCGAAGCCCTGCTTTCAGGCGCGCTGGCCGGACTGGGTGTTGCGCATCTGCCCACCTGGCTCGCCAGTGAATACCTGGTGCGCGGTGAACTGGTCCCGCTGTTCTGCGAGAACGGCCTGCCGACGCCTGAAACCGCGGGCATCTATGCGCTCCGCCTGGAGCAACACGCCAACGCCCGCAGCCGCTTGTTGCTGGAATACCTCAAGGCGCGCTTCAGCCCTGTGCCGCCCTGGGACCTGGCACTGCAAAGCGGCCTGGGTTGACCGGCCGGACAGAATTGTCTGGCGCGTTAAAGATTTGCCCGCTAGATTCGAAACCAGACACGTTTTAAGGCACTGCCATGACCAAGCCCCTCGATACCTGCGAATCCTTGTTGCTCGACAACCAGCTGTGTTTTGCCCTGCATTCCACCTCGTTGTTGATGACCAAGGTCTACAAACCGCTGCTGCAAGCCCTTGGCCTGACCTATCCGCAGTACCTGGCCATGATGGTGCTGTGGGAAGAGGATGGCTTGACCGTAGGCGAAATCAGCAATCGCCTGCTGACGGATCCCGGCTCCCTGACGCCGCTGCTCAAGCGCCTGGAAGCCGAAGGCCTGCTCAGCCGCACCCGCAGCCGCGAAGACGAGCGCGTGGTGGTGGTTGAATTGACCGAGGCCGGGCGCGCCCTGCGGGACAAAGCCATGGATATTCCACAGTGCATCCTGGGCGCCAGCGGGCTGGACATCGAGCAGTTGCGCAAGCTGCAGGGCGATTTACTGGCACTGCGAAAAAACCTGCAAGTCTCCCTCTAAAGGCACCACGCATCAAAAAATGTGGGAGCGGGCTTGCTCGCGAATGCGGTGGATCAGTCAATGCATCTAGTGACTGTCACACCGCATTCGCGAGCAAGCCCGCTCCCACATTTGTTTGTGCAATGCCTGGCTATCAAAGCGCGCAAAATATTTTCCAAATATATCTTGCACACTAACTATTAGCGCGATACATTCACCTCGCCACTTACTTAGCGCGCAAACATTTAGCGCAAACACTGACGAGGAAATCACCATGCAAGCTCTCTACACCGCAGTAGCCACCGCCACCGGCGGCCGTGATGGTCGTGCTGTTTCCAGCGACAACATCCTCGATGTAAAACTCTCCACGCCAAAAGAACTGGGCGGCGCGGGTGGCCAGGCCACCAACCCGGAACAACTGTTCGCCGCCGGTTACTCCGCCTGCTTCATCGGTGCCCTGAAATTCGTCGCCAGCCAGACCAAACGCAAAATCCCGGATGACGCTTCGATCACTGCCCACGTCGGCATCGGTCAAATCCCCGGCGGTTTCGGCCTGGACATCGACCTGCACGTCAGCTTGCCCGGCCTGGCCCAGGACGACGCGCAAAGCCTGGTCGACGCTGCGCACCAGGTCTGCCCTTACTCCAACGCCACCCGTGGCAACGTCGATGTACGCCTGCACGTAACCGTCTGACCCACGCGGTTTTTTGGAGAAGAACATGAACACATTTGGCAAAGTACTCACCGGCACCCTGCTCGCCTTCTCGATCACCAATGCCTTTGCGGCCGGCGGTGACGTGGAGCACAACACCCAGGCGTTTCTCGATGTACTGAACGCCGGCACCGGCAAACCGATGGAGCAACTGACGCCCAGGGAAGCCCGTGCGGTGCTGACAGGTGCACAGTCAGGCGTGAAACTGACGCTGCCCAAGGCCGACGTGAGCCAGAAGACCATTCAGGTCGATGGCCAGCCGCTGAGCCTGACCATTGTGCGTCCGGCCGGGGTCAAGGGCACATTGCCGGTGTTCATGTTCTTCCACGGCGGTGGCTGGGTACTCGGGGATTTCCCGACCCACGAGCGCCTGGTGCGTGACCTGGTGGTGGGGTCGGGAGCGGCGGCGGTGTTCGTCAACTACACGCCATCACCTGAAGCGCACTACCCGGTGGCGATCAACCAGGCGTACGGGGCAACCAAGTGGGTGGCCGAACACGGCAGCGAGATCAACGTCGATGGCAAACGCCTGGCCGTCGCCGGCAACAGCGTCGGCGGCAACATGGCAGCGGTGGTCAGCCTGATGGCCAAGGACAAGGGCACACCGTCAATCAAGTTCCAATTGCTGTTGTGGCCGGTGACCGACGCCAACTTCGACACCGCGTCCTACAACCAGTTTGCCGAAGGCCACTTCCTGACCCGCAACATGATGAAGTGGTTCTGGGACAACTACACCACCGACACCAACCAGCGCGCCGAGATCTATGCGTCGCCCCTGCGGGCAAGCACCGCGCAGCTCAAGGGTTTGCCACCTGCGTTGATTCAGACCGCAGGCTCGGACGTGCTGCGTGACGAAGGCGAAGCCTATGCCCGCAAGCTGGATGAAGCCGGTGTACCGGTGACCGCCGTGCGCTACAACGGCATGATCCATGACTACGGTTTGCTGAATGTCGTCAGCCAGGTACCGGAGGTTCGTTCGGCGCTGCTGCAGGCGTCCGAGGAGCTGAAGCAACACCTGAAGTAAAAACCGGCACCCACAAAAAAGCCCGACGCATGGTCGGGCTTTTTTTATCGTACCGGTGGCGCAAGAATTACTTCTTGGCGCGACCTTTGTACGAACCACCTTCACGGGTGTCGATCTCGATCAGGTCGTCGATTTCGATGAAATCGGCTACTTGCAGTTCGGTACCGTTAGCCAGCTTGGCAGGCTTCATCACCTTGCCCGAAGTGTCGCCGCGAGCGGAACCTTCGGTGTAGGCAACCTTACGCACGATAGTGGTCGGCAGCTCTACGGAAACCAGACGGTCTTCGAAGAAGATAGCTTCGCAGACGTCTTCCATGCCTTCTTCCACGAACGGCAGAACGGCTTCGATGTCTTCAGCGTTCAGCTCGTACATGGTGTAGTCGGTGGTGTCCATGAACGTGTAGGTGTCGCCGCTGATGAAGGACAGGGTCGCTTCTTTGCGGTCGAGGATCACGTCGTCCAGTTTGTCATCGGCGCTGTAGACGATCTCGGTCTTGTAACCGGTCAGCAGGTTCTTCAGCTTGGTCTTCATGATTGCGCTGTTACGACCAGACTTGGTGAACTCAGCTTTCTGAACCAGCCAAGGGTCGTTTTCGAGACGGATCACTGTACCGGGTTTCAGTTCTTTACCAGTTTTCATTGCGAATATCCGAAATTTGGATGGGATTTACAAAAATCAAGGTCGCGTATCATATCCAATTTACATAAAACTGTACCAGCGCCGTCGCAAGATCGGTCCGCGAGCCTTGTTCCAGAGCCCATTTCTCGGCGTTCGCGGTCACTTCCGGCCAGTGTTCCAGCAGCATTTTCCAGCAAAGTGCCATATCGCCATCAGCGTTCCAGGCCTGCCAAAGGCCGACCAACGCGACTTTCGCAGCCGGAGACAGACCTTCGGTATACAACTCAAGGAACGCATCGAGCTTGTCCAGGTGAATGTCTTCGTCCTGGCGATAGATATGCCACAACAGTGGCCGCCCGGCCCATTGCGCCCGCACGAACGAATCTTCGCCGCGCACGGCGTTGAAGTCACAGCACCACAACAGCCGGTCGTATTGCTCCTGGCGCATAAACGGCAGCACTTGCACGGTCAACCCGTCGCGCCGGTGCACATCACCTACTTCCAATGACTCGACCCCCAGCCAGCCCTGCACATCTCCGAGGATCCGCCCTTCCGGCACCAGCAGATGAGTGGCGCGCCCATCGGCCGCCAGCACGTCGAGCCAACTGGCCAGCCCGGCGTTTTCATAGGCGAACAACGACATCATTCGCGCACCGTCCACCGGGAAAACCCCAAGCGCCTGCAGAAACTGCTGCCGGGCGGCGGCGTCTTGCTGGAAGGCATCGCGCTGTTCCAGCAGCCCCGCCTCACGCAATAAACCGCCGGTGCCGGGACGGAATCCGGGAAAGAAGAAGTACTTTTGCACGCCCTTGAATTTCACCGAGGGCAAACCGTGGCAGCCGACCACCCAGTCTTCGGCGCTCAGGTAATCCAGGTTCATCCACAGCGGCGTGCGGTCGCGTGCGGCCATCGCCTCCATGTAGTCAGACGGCAATTGACAGGCGAACGCAGCGATCACCACGTCTGCCGCGTCGGTCGCCGGCCAGTCGGAGGGCCAGTAGCGCACGTCGACGCCCTCTTGCCATTGCTGGTGCACCTGCACATCAATCTCGGGGCACATGCGTTCGAACGCCCGCAGGTCATCGACCCACAAGCGCACCGCACACCCTTGTTCCGCCACCAATTGCCGGGCCAGGCGCCAGGTCACGCCGATGTCGCCGTAGTTATCGACGACGCTGCAAAAAATATCCCAGCGGGCTTTCATTCCGGGCTCCAACGCTCAAAGGCTCGATTGTCCGTATAAATGCCTCGATACAGAAGGGTTGATCGCGATTATTCTGCGCGCGGCTGTGGGACAATCGGCGCCATGCCGCACGTGCCTGCCAGGAGGCCACCATGTCTGATCGTTCGTTCTCGCTGTTCAAACTCAGTATCGCCGTGGCCTTCGGCCTGTGGCTGGGGTTTATCGCCATTGTGCTGAGCGTGTGGCTGGCTTCCCGCTACCTGCCCGAGCAAACCGTGGCGCCGGTGGCCCGAGTGGTGCAGCAACTGGGCAAGCCGGAGGTGGTTGCACCGGAGCCGCCGAACCGGATGTTCGAGCAGTACCAGGAGAACCTGCGCAAGCAGGAGCAACAGCAAACCCTGGACCAGGCCCGTAACAACCCGCGCAACCTGTCCAACCCCAAATGCCAGTTCTGGCTGCAACAGGACCAGAACGCCCCCAACGACAAGAGCCGGGCCAACGTCCTGCAATTTTGCGATTGATCACGAAAGCCGCCCATGAATAAACACGCCGTTCACCAGTTGGTTTTGGACAAGCTCGCGGTCGATCTCGATGTCGCCCAGCGCGCCGCGCAAACCGCGTACGAAACCGCGACCCACGAAGAAAACATCGCCGAGAACAAGTACGACACCCTGGGCCTGGAGGCTTCTTACCTGGCAGCCGGCCAGGCCCGACGCGTCGAGGAGATCCGGCAGGCGCTGACGCTGTGCCAGAACATGCAGCTACGAGCCTACGATGACCAGCGCGGCATCGAAGTGGGCGCATTACTGGGGTTGGCAGATGAAAACGATCGCCAGCAGTGGCTATTCCTGGCGCCGGACGGCGCAGGCTTGAAGGTCGATGTGGTGGGGCAACCGGTGACCGTCATCACCCCACGCTCGCCCCTGGGCAAAAGCCTGTTGGGCAAGTTCGAAGGGGATGAGGTGGAGATTCTGGTGGGGGGCGCTCGGCAACAGTTTGCTGTTACCGAGGTGAAGTGAGCCAATCAGTGAACCGGTAGTTCAACGCCGTCGAACAGCTCTTCCAGTTCCTGCTTGTTGTGGCACTGGATGGCCTTGGCCATCACTTCGCGCGTCAGGTGCGGCGCGAACTTTTCGATGAAGTCGCACATGAAACCACGCAGGAAGGTGCCACGACGGAAACCGATCTTGGTCACGCTGGACTCGAACAGCTCGCTGGCATCGAGCACCACCAGGTCGTTGTCGAGCTTGGTGTCGACCGCCATCTTGGCGACGATACCGACACCCAGGCCCAGGCGCACATAAGTCTTGATGACGTCGGCGTCAGCCGCGGTGAACACCACTTTCGGCGTCAGGCCGCGATGGCTGAAGGCTTCGTCGAGTTTCGAACGGCCGGTGAAACCGAACACATAAGTCACGATCGGGTATTCAGCCAGGGCTTCCAGGGTCAGCTTCGGCAGCTTGGCCAATGGGTGGCCTTGTGGGACCACGACGCAACGGTTCCAGCGGTAGCACGGCATCATCACCAGGTCGCCGAACAATTCCAGCGCTTCGGTGGCAATCGCGAAATCGACGGTGCCGTCGGCGGCCATCTCGGCGATCTGCATCGGCGAGCCCTGGTGCATGTGCAAGGCCACGTCCGGGTACTGCTTGATAAAGCTGCTGATCACCGGCGGCAGCGCATAACGCGCCTGGGTGTGGGTGGTGGCGATCGACAGGGTGCCCTTTTTCTCGTTGGAGAATTCCTGGGCGATCTGCTTGATGCTTTCGACCTTGCGCAGGATCTCGCCGGCGGTGGTGATGATGCGCTCACCGGCCGGGGTGACACGGGTCAGGTGCTTGCCGCTGCGTGCGAACACTTCAACGCCCAACTCATCTTCGAGCAGGCGGATCTGCTTGCTGATACCGGGTTGCGAGGTGTAAAGGCTTTGAGCAGTAGCGGAAACGTTGAGGTCGTGGTGCGCCACTTCCCAGATGTAGCGCAGTTGTTGAAGCTTCATATGTGTCCCTCAAAGCGGATAGACGCCACGGGTATCAGCGACGGTATATAACTATATTAAAGGTTAGACGGATAAATCTAGAACTTTTTATCGTTTTCTACCAATCACACGTCGTCACTGCGTCGACGCTGCAACAGCGGCACCAGGTACACCGGCACCTGGGACAGCTGCAGCACCCGTGCTGCGGTTCTCCCCAGGGGTGTTGCCACCCCGACCGCCTGGCTGTGACTACCTACGATCAACAAATCCACAGAGAGTTTCTGCGACTGGTCGAGAATCACTTCACAAGGATCACCCTGGATCACCCGCACCGAACGGATCAACTTGAGGTCCTGCTCCCCGTCCCCCAGCTCCTCGCGAAAACTGTCGAGCACCCGTTGCTCGATGGTCGCCATCACCGTCGTCAGGCCCTGGCTTTGCCATTCACTCAAGGCCTTCTCATCAAGGTAGCTCTGCAACACCGATTCGGCGAACAGCCCGATGGGCTCGACCACGTGAATCACATACAGATCAGCCTTGAACGTTCGCGCCAGCGCCAGGGCATGTTGCATCACATAGGGGGCATACAGACCGAGGTCAGTGGCGTACAGCATCGAACGAATCATAGAACCTCCTGGGCAGCCAGGATGGCGGGGATTGATTCAGCTTAGCAGCGCCTTTGGCAGTGCTCAGCCCTCGGTCTGAATTTTCAACTCGTTACTGATGCCATGGGGGACGTGACCGGTAGCCACGAACTCCCGGGCCTTCTCGCAATGCCCTTCCTGGTCATCGAAAAACACATCGGCGGCGAAGGCTTCGAGGAACGCCGACTTCTCCAGGCCACCAAGAAACAGCGACTCGTCGAGACGGATATCCCACTCGCGCAGCGTGCGAATCACCCGCTCGTGGGAAGGCGCCGAACGGGCAGTCACCAGCGCAGTGCGGATGGGGCAGGACTCGTCGGGGAACTCGCGCTGCAACAGGTTGAGTGCCGCCAGGAAGCCCTTGAATGGGCCGCCGCGCAACGGCTCGCGGGCGGATTCGCGCTCGCTGGCCTGGAAGGCTTCAAGGCCGCCCGACTGATAAACGCGCTCGGACTCGTCGGAAAACAGCACCGCGTCGCCATCGAAGGCGATCCGCAATTCGGCACTGGAGGCCCGACCTGCGCCGCCCGACAGAATCGTCGCTGCGGCAAACCCGGCATCCAGGGCGCTGCGCACATCCTCGGCATGGGTGGACAGAAACAGGTGGCAGCCAAACGCCGCCAGATAAGGATAAGGGCTGCGCCCGCCGACAAACGCCGCGCGGGAGATGTCGAGCCCGTAATGCTGGATCGAATTGAATACACGCAAGCCGGTGTCGGCACTGTTGCGCGACACCAGCACCACCTCGACCCGGGCGCGGCCGAGGCTGGCGTTGAGGCTCAGGAGTTTCTTCACCAGCGGGAAGGCGTCACCGGGCTCGAGGGTTTCTTCCTCGTGGTCGATCTGGTACTTGCGGTACGCCTCGACGCCTTGGGCCAGGTAGACCTTGTGGCTCTCGCTCAGGTCGAACAGCGCTCGCGAGGAAATCGCCAGCACCAGTTTGTCGCCCAATCCCTTCGCCATGGTGTTCCCCCCAATCAGCGGTTATGCCGATCCATAAAACTCAAGGCCTGATACAGCGCCTGCATGCGTGGCAATTCACAACCCGCCGCGTTGGCCGCGGCCAAGGGGCGCGCGTAGATCGCCGCCAGTTCCAGCGGGCGCTTGTGCACGTAATCGTGATACATGCTGGGCAAGTAGTCATCCATGCTCTCGGTCATGGTGAACATCTGCCCGGCGTAACTGGCGGGAATCTCATGCCCGCAGGCGTGGGCGCCCTGCACCACTTCGGCCATCAGCGCCTGGATCAGTTCGCGGCTGGACTCATCCGCCATCATCGCCGTGGTGCCCGTGCCGAACACTACCGAGAGACCGTTGTAAGGCACGTTCCACACCAGTTTATGCCAGCGCGCCTGGTGCACATTGGCCATGGCCTGGGAATCGATACCGGCCTGGTGAAACAGCGCGGCGCCTTCTTCGACGATGGCTTGCCGACCGTTGTCATCGTTGGCCGCGGGGCCACTGTGGTAACCCAGGTTGACCCGGCCCAGCGCCTGATGCTCGACGATCCCGGGACCGGAACGGTGCACGCCGATGTAGCACAGGCCACCCAGCAGGTGCAGCGACGGCGGCAGGTGTTCACGCAGGCTGTCCTCTACGTCGAGGCCATTTTGCAACAGGATTATCCTGGCGTCCGGGGCGGCAACTTGAGCGATGGTCGGGGCCAGTTCGACATTCCCGGTCGATTTGGTGCCCACCAACAGCCAGTCGCACGGCGGCATGTCGGCGGCGCGGGCATAAGCCTGTACCGGGTGAAGGTGCACGGTTCCGTGGATCGTGCTGTTGAGTTGCAGGCCGCGCTCGCTGACCGCCGCGTACTCGCTGCGCAGCAGGAAATGCACATCGAAGCCGGCGCGCGCGAGCATCACACCGTAGTAGCCACCAATGGCCCCGGTGCCGATGATCCCGATCCGTGGCGACTGTTTTGTTACTTCGGTCATGGCAACTCCTCTGGTATTCGTTTGAGCGCCTGCTGCACACCTTGAGTCAGGTCGCTGGCGGTCAGACGCGTCAGTGACGCTAATATTCCATGGAATTTCCCGTTACACACCACAAACAACGCCGGCAGGTGAAAGATCTCGTAGCGCTCCACTGCCCCGCCATTGTGACCCGCATCCACCCAGCACACCCGGTCCACCGGCAAGTCCCACCCCGGCAGTTGCTGGTGCAGGAAGCGGCAACGCGAGCAGCCGTCACCGGTAAACACCACCAGCGACGTGCCGGGAAGCCCCAGTAATTGCTGGTCGATATCCAGGTCGGTAAGTTGCAGTTCTTTCACTATACTGCTGCCACCGCCGTCAACTGGACGGTGCTCGGAGTCCGTGTGCATGGGTCGTTTCTTTCCTCACCCTGATGATGTCGCTGTCGAAATAACCCAACGCCCCATTTCCGGCATTTCCCGCCAACGGCTGCACACTATCGGCCTGGGCGGCGTCGCATGCAATTGCCCACGCGCCTGGCGCCAGGGCGCGGCCATCGAGTTGCACATCCCCTCACTGGGCCAGACGGCCCGCTATCCGGGCTATGTGGCATGGTGCCGCAAGGCCGAAAACGGCTACCGCGTCGACATTGCCTTTACCGATGAGCAGGCCTTGTTCGGTGCGCGAATGGGTGAGCAAGTGTGCCAGATCGAACGGTACTGCCGCCTCCACGAAGGCGTCGAGCCCACACCCGGGCAGAGCGAAGCGCTGGCCCGGGAATGGGTCACGCGCCATGCCGGCGAGTTCTCCCATGAGGCTTTTGTGCTGCCAGCGCTGGATTAAAGCGGACGTTGCCCATTGTCTCGCAGCCTTGTAACGCGCTAAGGTTCCGCTCCCCGCTGCACTTAAATCATGCTGTGCTCCGCCGCACGGGGATCGCTGGCGGCCGGCACCCGTGACCCTGACGAGTAACACGATGGCTGATTTACCGATCAACGACCTTAACGTCGAATCCAACGAGACCCTGATCACGCCCGATCAGCTCAAGCGCGAAATCCCCCTGAGCGACGCTGCCCTGCAGACCGTCACCAAGGGCCGCGAAGTCATCCGTGAGATTCTCGACGGCACCGACCACCGCCTGTTCGTGGTCATCGGGCCGTGCTCGATCCATGACCTCAAGGCTGCCCACGAATACGCCGAGCGCCTGAAGGTGCTGGCGGCGGAAGTGTCCGACACCTTGTACCTGGTGATGCGTGTCTATTTCGAGAAGCCGCGTACCACCGTCGGCTGGAAAGGCTTGATCAACGACCCGTACCTGGACGACTCGTTCAAGATCCAGGATGGCCTGCACATCGGTCGTCAATTGCTGCTGGACCTGGCGGAAATGGGCCTGCCGACGGCAACCGAAGCCCTGGACCCGATTTCCCCGCAGTACCTGCAAGACCTGATCAGCTGGTCGGCAATTGGTGCACGCACCACCGAATCCCAGACTCACCGCGAAATGGCTTCCGGCCTGTCCTCGGCCGTGGGTTTCAAGAACGGTACCGATGGCGGCCTGACCGTGGCGATCAACGCCCTGCAGTCGGTCTCCAGCCCGCACCGCTTCCTGGGCATCAACCAGGAAGGTGGCGTGTCCATCGTCACCACCAAGGGCAACGCCTACGGTCACGTGGTACTGCGTGGCGGCAATGGCAAGCCCAACTATGATTCGGTCAGCGTGGCCTTGTGCGAACAGGCGCTGAACAAGGCGAAGATCAAGCCGAACATCATGGTCGATTGCAGCCACGCCAACTCCAACAAGGACCCGGCCCTGCAACCGCTGGTGATGGAGAACGTGGCCAACCAGATTCTGGAAGGCAACCAGTCGATCATCGGCCTGATGGTCGAAAGCCACCTGAACTGGGGCTGCCAGGCGATTCCAAAGGACCTGGCCGACCTGCAATACGGCGTGTCGATCACCGATGCGTGCATCGACTGGTCTGCCACCGAGACCACCTTGCGCAGCATGCACGCCAAGCTCAAGGACGTGTTGCCCAAGCGCCAGCGCGACTGAGCACAGACTGCGGACACAAAAACGCCGGGCTAAACCCGGCGTTTTTTTTGATCGTTCCCCCGCCCTGCGTGGGAATGCATCCTGGGATGCTCTGCGTACCGCCCTACTCAATGCTCAAAGCTTCGCGGCATGGCGCTGGTGGCGCTCCATGTAGCGCTCAACGTAGGAGCAGGACGGGATCACCGTATAACCTGCCTCTTCGGCGAACTTCAACGCTTCCTCGGTCAGCGCGGCAGCAATGCCACGGCCGCGCAATGCGTTGGGCACGAAGGTGCGATAGATATCCAGGGTCTGCTTCCCGAGATCCATATAGGTCAGATAGGCACGATGACCGTCCACATTGGTCTCGAACTGATGACCAGCCTGGTCATGGTGGATGGACAACGCCTCGCTCATCACTACTCCTCGCGGGTCTTGGTTTCTGACCCCTACCTTACCGATGTTTTTCCGGCGAAGGAACATCTACGCCACCCGGTGCCGGTTTCGACAACGAGAAAAGCGGCCAGTGCCTTGCACTAGCGCTCACAACCAGCACAGGGAAATAGTAGGCGCCAATCGCACAATTGCTCAAGACGCGCTCGTCTTCCGTTGCGCTGGCGGACATAGAAAGGGCCAATCGAGATTCCTTACGTCGATGGCCTGAACATTGCCGGCAGTTGAAGCTTGAGACGAACACGCGCTCTTAAAGTCACCTCAACATGCACAAAAGATACCGAATGGCGAAAAGACAATCTGAACAATAGTGTCAGGGACGATATATAAAATGACTTATGTTTACATGGCTTAACACATGCCAGCCGGCCCTTTCAGGCTGGATCCAATCCTCGGCCGAGTGCAAAAATCTGCATATTTTTTATACAGACTCTCGAAAGATTAGCCAAAATAGATTGGACGCGAGAATTTTTTTTGCTTCTTGCGCTACGTCAGTTTACTTACTACAAGTAATGGGTAGTATGTACGCCGGCTATTAGCTCACTCTGAGAAAGTAGCCATTTAATAGAAAGTCCTTGAAGGGGAACACGATGAACAACGTTCTGAAATTCTCTGCTCTGGCTCTGGCCGCAGTTCTGGCTACCGGTTGCAGCAGCGTCTCCAAAGAAACCGAAGCTCGTCTGACTGCAACTGAAGACGCAGCAGCACGCTCCCAGGCTCGTGCAGACGAAGCCTACCGTAAAGCTGATGAAGCTCTGGCTGCTGCTCAAAAAGCACAACAGACTGCTGACGAAGCTAACGAGCGCGCTCTGCGCATGCTTGAAAAAGCAAGCCGCAAGTAATAATCCTCCGGGGTTGTTATCAAGCCGATCCATTCTTGGATCGGCTTTTTTTTGCCTGTGATTTGGCTGGATTCCAGACAATAAAAAACCCGTCACCGCGCGAGGCGATAACGGGTTATGGATCGTGCAGGCTTACTGCTGCAGATCGACCGGCGTACTCGATACCATCGGCGCCCCGCCGGGTACACCGATTTCCGTCGGCAAACCGTCTTCAGCCGCAACCACGTCACGCACCTGGTCCCAGTTGACCCGCAGGTTGCTGGACAGGTCTTCACGCTTGAGCAAGGCGTTGATGACGGCGGTGTGCTTGTCGACGACCGATGGGGTGCCATCGTCGTTCAGCGGCGTATGGGCTTCCAGGTAGACCTTGCCCCCGGCCGCGCCGAACTTGTAGGCGTCGTTGATAATCCGCACCGACGTGCCCACCGGCACCATGTCGGCCATTTCCAGCACGTTGTTGTTGAACATGCGGAAGCAACCGTGGCTGGTACGGGTACCGATGCCGAACTTCATGTTGGAACCGTGGATCAGGTAGCCCGGCGTGCCGAGGGTGAACTTGAACGGCCCCAGCGGGTTGTCCGGGCCGGCCGGCACGACGTTGGGCAACGGGTCGCCATTGGCGGCGTGTTCTGCCTTGATCGAGGCTGGCGGGGTCCAGGTCGGGTTCGGGATCTTGCCCGTGATGGTGGTGTGGGCCACTGGCGAGCCCCAGCCTTCACGGCCAATCCCCAACGGGAACGTGTACACCACGTTCTGGCCCTTGGGGTAGTAGTAGAGCCGGTACTCCGCCAGGTTGATCACGATGCCTTCACGCGGGCCGGGCGGCAGGATGAAGCGCGTCGGCAACACGATCTCGGTACCCGCTCCCGGCAGCCAGGCATCCACGCCCGGGTTGGCCGCGACCATCTCCGAATAACCCAGGTCGTAGGTGGTGCCGAGGTCCGCGAAGGTATCTTCGTACTTGGCCTTGATCACCTGGACCTGGCCAACGATATCTTCACCCGGTGGCGGCAAAGGCAACTGCAAGGCTGCAGCAGGACCGGCCGCGCAGAGCGCAGCGAGAGACAGGCAGCAGGTGACGGCGGAAAGGCGCGACAACATCCGGGAATTCCTTCGCAGATCGACGGGTAGTAGAAAATGGATTGTACACGGCTGCCCGGCGGGCACCCATATTCAAAGCTCGAAGCGCAGCTCTGGCCAGATCGGCGGTGTGCCGCGTTTTTGCGACTCGAGGATCGCCCGGCACAGGGGGCACAAACGCTGGTCCTGGAAGATCGAGCGATCCACCGATGACCAGCGCGGCTGGGCAGGCAACAACGTGCCGCAGAGGGTGCGGTCGATGGACCCGCCCAACTCCAATTGACGCGTCACCAGATGCACCCGGACTTCCTGGCAGGCGAACAGATCCAGCTGTTCGTCAGGCTCGATCAGTTGGTAGGCAAACAGTGACCAGGCAGGACGCGACATCGGGGGCTCCAAATCGGGGGGGCGCCACCTTAGCCGAAAGACCGCTGCTAGAAAAGCGTCATAGCAGTGGTTTTAGCGTTGGCCAGACATTTTCCAGCAACTTGCCCTGCGCGCCAACCGCCGGGTGCAATTGGTCAGCCTGCATCAGCTCTGGATGGCCGCCGATTCCTTCCAGGAAAAACGGTACCAGCGGGACGCTTTTCTCCTTGGCCAACGCCCCGTAGACCTCGGCAAACGCGGTGGTGTATTTCGGGCCGTAATTGGGCGGTAACTGCATGCCCAGCAGCAGCACCTTGGCACCACTGGCCTTGGACTGTTCAATCATCGATGCAAGATTTTGTTTCAATTGCTCGGGGGGCTGCCCACGCAGGCCGTCATTGCCGCCCAGCTCAATGATCACCAGGTCCGGCTTATGCTCTGCAAGCGCCGCCGGCAGCCGTGCCAGGCCCCCGGCACTGGTGTCGCCGCTGATAGAGGCGTTGACCACTTTATCGTCGAAACCTTCGCTCTTGAGCCGTTGTCCCAACAACGCTACCCACCCTTTGCTGGTATCCAGCCCGAAACCGGCACTGATACTATCGCCAACGATCAGGACTGTACCCGCCGCTGCGTTCTGGGCCATGCACATCAAGGCCAGGCCAGCACTCAAAAACCACATTCGCATTGGATTCTCCATGGGCGCAAGCATTCTCACCGCGCGAAACCTTAGCAAAGTGGTTCCCAGCGCGGAAGGTGAACTGACTATCCTGCACGAACTGAGCCTGGAACTGAACAAGGGCGATAGCCTGGCTATCGTCGGCGCCTCCGGTTCCGGCAAATCCACCCTCCTCGGCCTGCTGGCCGGCCTCGACCTGCCCAGCAGTGGCGAAGTCACCCTCGCCGGCCAGGCCCTGAGTACCCTCGACGAAGACCAGCGTGCACGCATCCGCGCCGAGCACGTGGGATTTGTGTTCCAGTCCTTCCAGTTGCTCGACAGCCTCAACGCGCTGGAAAACGTGATGCTGCCCCTGGAGCTGGACGGTCGCAAGGACGCCCGCGAGCGCGCCAAACACCTGCTGGAGCGTGTCGGCCTGGGCCAGCGTCTCACCCACTCGCCGCGCCAACTTTCGGGGGGTGAGCAGCAACGGGTAGCGATTGCCCGGGCGTTTGCTGCCGAACCGGACGTGCTGTTTGCCGATGAACCCACCGGCAACCTCGACAGCCACACCGGCGAGCGCATCAGCGACCTGCTGTTCGAACTCAACAAAGAGAGCGGCACGACCCTGGTGCTGGTGACCCATGACGAGCGCCTGGCCCACCGTTGCCGTCGCCTGATCCGTCTTGAAGCCGGCCTGATGGTCGCGCCCCTGGAGCCTTGATGGCACGCTTGCCCTTGTTGCGCCTGTTCAGCCTTGCCCTTCGCCAGTTGCTGCGCGATGCCCGCGCCGGCGAACTGCGTGTGCTGTTCTTCGCCCTGCTGGTGGCCGTGGCCGCCAGCACCGCCATCGGTTACTTCGGTGCCCGCCTGAACGGCGCGATGATGTTGCGCGCCACCGAGTTCCTGGCGGCCGACCTGGTGCTGGAAGGCAGTTCACCCGCCCGCACCGAGCAAATCCAGAGTGGCACCGAGCTGGGCCTGCAGCACGCCAGGGTGGTGGAATTCTCCAGCGTGATTGCCACTGACGCTGGCATCCAGCTGTCCAGCATCAAGGCGGTCAACGAGGCGTATCCGTTGCGCGGCGAGCTGAAGAGCGCCGCCGAACCCTTCGCCGAAGAAACTGCCGGAGGTGGCCCCAAACCCGGTGAAGCCTGGGTGGAAGCACGGCTGTTGACGGCACTGAACCTGAAAATCGGCGACAGCATCGACGTCGGCATGAAGACCCTGCGCCTTTCCCGCGTGCTGACCTATGAGCCGGATCGCGCCGGCAACTTCTATAGCCTGACGCCCAGGGTGATGATCAACCTGGCCGACCTTGACGCCACCGGCGTGGTGCAGCCCGGCAGTCGCGTGAGTTATCGCGACCTGTGGCGAGCGCCACAGGGCGGCACCGTGCTGCAAACCTATCGCGACCTGGTCAAGCCCGGCCTGGCTGCCAACCAGCGGCTGCAGGATGCGCGCGACGGCAACCAGCAGATCGGCGGCGCGCTGGGCAAGGCCGAACGTTACTTGAACATGGCCAGCCTGGTGGCGGTGCTGCTCTCCGGCGTGGCCGTGGCGCTCTCGGCCAATCGCTTCGCCAGCCGACGCTTTGATGCCAGCGCCTTGCTGCGCTGCCTCGGGTTGTCGCGACGCGAAACCATGTTGCTGTTCAGCCTGCAATTGGCCGTGCTGGGGTTGCTGGCCAGCCTGACCGGCGCCCTGCTCGGCTGGCTGGCGCAATTGGGCCTGTTTGCGCTGTTGCATGACCTGCTGCCGGCGGACGTTCCACCCGGCGGGCTGCTGCCGGCCGTTGCCGGGATTGGCACCGGGCTGGTAGCCCTCGCCGGTTTCGCCCTGCCGCCGCTGGCCGCCCTGGGGCGGGTGCCGCCACTGCGGGTATTGCGCCGCGACTTGCTGCCAATCCCTTCCAGCACCTGGATGGTCTACGGTGCGGCGCTCTTCGCCCTGGGCCTGATCATGTGGCGCTTGAGCCTCGACCTGGTGCTGACCTTCGCCCTGCTGGGCGGCGGCGTGATTGCCGCGCTGGTTCTCGGCGGCCTGCTGCTCCTGTTGCTGCAAAGCCTGCGACGCCTGCTGGCCCGGGCCTCCTTGCCCTGGCGCCTGGGGCTGGGCCAGTTGCTGCGTCATCCCCTGGCGGCCGCGGGGCAGTCACTGGCGTTCGGGCTGATCCTGTTATCGATGGGCTTGATCGCGTTGTTGCGCGGCGAATTGCTGGACACCTGGCAGAACCAGTTGCCCAAGGACGCCCCCAACTATTTCGCCCTGAACATCCTGCCCGCCGACAAAGACACCTTCGGCGCACGCCTGCTGGAATTACAGGCGCAATCGGCTCCGTTGTATCCGGTGGTACCGGGACGACTGATCAGCATCAATGGCGCGCCAGTGCAGGAGATTGTCAGCAAGGACTCCAGCGGCGATCGTGCAGTACAGCGAGACTTGAGCCTGACCTGGGCCGCCGACCTGCCACCGGGCAACAAGCTGACGGCGGGCTCCTGGTGGACGGCGCAACCGACCGACGAGATTCCAGGCGTCTCGGTGGAGGCCAAGGTCGCCGACAGCCTGAAACTCAAGCTCAACGATCACCTGGTGTTTACCGTCGGCGGGGAAAACCGCGAAGCGCGGGTCACCAGCCTGCGGGAAATCAACTGGGACAACTTCCAGCCCAACTTCTTCATGATCTTCCAGCCCGGCACCCTGAAGGACCTGCCGGCCACCTACCTGACCAGCTTCTACCTCGCACCCGGCCATGACCAACAGATCGTCGACCTGTCCCGGGCTTTCCCGGCGGTGACCATCCTGCAGGTGGAGGCACTGCTGGAACAACTGCGCAGCATCCTGGCCCAGGTCACCCTGGCGGTGGAGTACGTGCTGTTGTTTGTCCTGGCAGCGGGGATGGCCGTGTTGTTCTCCGGGCTCCAGGCAACCCTCGATGAGCGGATTCGCCAGGGCGCCCTGCTGCGGGCGTTGGGGGCTGAGCGCAAGTTGCTGGTCAAGGCCCGGCGTATCGAGTTCGGGTTGTTGGGCGCAGTCAGCGGGTTGTTGGCAGCGCTGGGCACCGAACTGGTGACACTGGTGCTGTACCGCTACGCGTTCGACCTGACCTGGCACCCGCATCCGTGGCTATTGCTGCTGCCGGTGATCGGCGCCGTGCTGATCGGCGGTGCCGGCGTGTTCGGCACCCGCCGCGCACTGAATGCCAGCCCGTTGACGGTGCTGCGCGAGGGCTGAAAACGCAAATGGCCCGCACGCGTTCATGCGTACGGGCCATCCGTTGTCACTTCACATATTCGATAGCGGTGATCCACCAGCACACTTCGCCACTGGGGGTCTGCACGAGCGCCTCGTCATCCACTTCCTTGCGCAACAGTGCCCGGGCCATGGGTGAATCGATGGAGATGTAGTCCATACGCTCATAGATCTCGTCGTACCCCACGATGCGAAACCGCTTGGTCTCGCCCTGTTCGTTTTCAATCTCCACCCAGGCGCCGAAAAACACCTTCCCTTCCTGCTCGGGCATGTACTCGACCACGCGCATGTCTTCCAGGCGCTTGCGCAAATAACGCACCCGACGATCAATTTCCCGCAGCAGCTTCTTGTTGTACTGGTAGTCAGCGTTTTCGCTCCTGTCCCCCAGGGAGGCCGCCCACGTCACTTTGCGGGTGGTATCAGGGCGCTTTTCTCGCCACAGGTAATCAAGCTCCTTTTTCAGGGCCTCATGACCTTCTTTGGTAATCAGCTTGGTGCTCAAAAGCTCTACATCCCCTGGAAGTTTGCATTTTTCAGACCCGCTGCCGCATCAGGCACAACGCATTTAACGCCCGATGTCGGCTGTGGGGGTCGATGATAAATGAACTCGGGAAAGTAGCCAGACCCACCGGCGGATTCCGGCAACGACGCGTATCAGTCAGCCTCCGTCTGGGTCGGGCCGCATTCAGGCTGGCCGCGCCCGTTCTCGCCAAGCCATGCAAGTGACTCATCCAGGGATTGAAGCGTAACCCTCAGGTTGTCCCGCAGGACAGGCAACTGGAACAGCGCAGCCGTCAGCTGTTGCTCCTTGAGGCGCACCGCAAGGTCACGGTCATGCAACTGGGCTTCCTGGCTCTCCAGGTAGCGCGCACGCTCGTCCATTCGACGCTGCTCTGTCTGGTTCAGCGCCGAGCTGCCAGCCAGATGCTCTTCCCGGAGGGCCAGCGTGCGGGCCAACTGTTCCAGGGACGTTTCCTTTTCGGCAATCCTGTCGGCACTCCGCTGACTCTCCTGCTCAAGGTCAGCCTTTTCCTGGCGCAGTTCGAGACGCAACTGATCAAGCGCTTCTTCCTGCTTGAGCACGCTGAGCTTTTGCTGCGTCAGCTCCTGTGACAATCGGGAAAGATTGGCCAGCGTATCGTCCACTTCAAACAACGAGGATGACTCATTCCGGGCAGGCATGGGCGGCGGCGCCTGGGGGACCGGTTCAGGTTGTTGGACTATGGGCGCCGGCACTGGCGCAGCGACAGCAGGCGCCTCGATCGGTGCCTGTAGTGGCGCCTCAACGAGCGGCTCGGATATCTCGAGCTCAGCCTCGGGCGCCTGCGCCACCGGCTCGGGCAATGACCGCGCAGGCTCTGAAGGATCGGGGGACCTGGGAGCAGACACCATTCTTGAGGAGAAACGAATCGACGGCACGATCAACGTATTGCTTTCAATGGCGGGCAAACCGGGCGCCGACGTTCCCAGGGTAATCACCTTCATCACCAGGGATTTCTTGATCGTCAACGAGTGATGATCTTCAGGCCTGGCCGGGGGCAATTTGCAGCCTTTCAAATCAACAAAATGAAAGGGAATCTGAGTTTCGCCGCTGCTTGCAGATTTTGCCCCGGGAGCAGCCGCGAGCGTCAGGATTTGCTTGAAGACATGGGTCGCTATTTGCAGGTCTTCCTTGGAGTCTATCGCCCCCAGAAAGTAACGTTCGGACTTTTTGCGCAACGCTGCGATGTACACCCGTGAACTACCGGGCTCTGTTTCTTCATCCAGACTGTAGGCAAGAAAGTTTGAAGAGATCTGCGCCACCGCAAAACCACAAAGCAGTGCACCATTGACCGGCGCATCATGCCCGGACTGTTCAAGAACAAGGGTACGTAGAAGCAGCATGACATCAGGCTCCATTTCAAATTGGCATAAACTTTAAATAAACACCAAATAAACAACGACTGTAATTAAATCATCAAAAGCAAAACAATTGTTTCAGCGAGTCATAGTCTGGCATGTAGGACTTATCTTATTCAGCCCCCTCAGCATTTCCAAGAGCGTTTATTGAACGTACCATTTTTTAACAGTGCGACGTCGGAAAAGCTTCAACATAAAAGATTTCAAGCATTGAATTTCGAACATTCACAACCTGCTGTTCACCCAGGTTAATCCAGCCTTGCCATATCCATTCAGTAGAAAAGCATAATGATCGAGATAACGAGCCTGACAAAAACCATGGGCGGAAAAAACATTATTCATGACTTCTCATTCAACGCCCAACCCCAGGAATGCCTCGGGCTGTTTGGAAATGATGGTGCGGGAAAAACAACTATTATCAAAATGATCTCAGGCTCGACTACACCCTCTTCAGGCCATATAAAAATATTCGGTAACGATATCGCCCTGAACGCATTCCAGGCAAAGAAAGTCACCGGCTACCAGCCAGAGCGACTCTTGAGCCATGGTGCAATGAGTGTAAAGGCCTTTCTCGGTTTCATTGCCGAAATACGCGGATTCCGCGGCGCGGAAAAACGCAAGATGATTGACCGGGCAGTTGCACGGCTTGAGTTGTGGCGGATACTCAAAAGCCCGGTGGAAACCCTCACGGACGGGTTGAAACGCAAGGTAGCCATCGCCCAGGCAATCCTGCATGACCCCAGCCTGCTGTTGCTCGATGAGCCAACAGAAGGTCTGAATGCCGACCAGAAACACAAAGTCAGAATGCTCATCAAGTCGCTCAGCGACGAGATGACGGTCATTGTCGCGTCCCGTGCGCCGGAAGAACTGACCGGTATTTGTACCCGCGCACTGGTGATAGCCGACGGCCGATTGGTGGCAGACACTTCGGTGCCCGAACTGCAGCGCAGCTCCCGTCATCACCAGGCGGTCACCCTTGCAGCCGACACACCGCTGGACCTGTTGGCCCTGGCGGTATTGCCCGGGGTCGCCGGCATCGAGGAAGACCGCGAGACTCCCGGCACAGTGACCGTACTCGCCCTGCCGGGGCAAATCATCTACCCCCACATCAATGCACTGGTCACCCAGCGCCGCTGGAAGCTCAATGCCCTGAACCTGGAAGCCGGGCGCCTGGATGACGTTGTGCACCATATGAGCCAGGAGGCATCGATTTGAAACTTCTCCCGGTCATATTCAAGCGTCAACTGGTCAGTTATCTTTCGGCTCCCCTTACTTACCTGAGCACTGCGGTTTTCCTGACCGCCGCTGCTGTATTTGGCTTCCATGCAACCCGGTTACTGGAAGTCGGCAGTGCCGACTTGCAGGGCTTCTTCCAGTTGCACCCCTGGCTCTACTTACTGTTGACACCTGTCCTATGCACTCGGCTTTGGGCCGACGAGCCCACCACCGGTTCCATGGAGTTCCTGAAAACCCTGCCCGTCACACGTTTCGAGATAGTGGTCGGAAAGTTTCTGGCGGCCTGGATTGTTTCTGGCGTGGCCCTGCTGTTGACCTTCCCGATAGTCATCACCGTCAACTATTTTGGCAATCCGGATAATACAGTCATTGCGTCACAATACCTGGGAAGTTGGGTATTGGCCGGATGTTATCTATCCGTGGGCTGTTTTATCTGCGCACTGACACACCATCGCGCGATTATATTCACCGTAACCCTGTGCTTGCTGCTGACCGCCAGTGGCCTGTCATCCATTCTTGATGCGATTGAACATCAAGTTCCGGTATGGCTGATTGACCGACTTCTTTCCCTGAGCCCGTCTGCGCGTTTTGACGCCATTGACCAAGGGGTACTGGCTCTTCAAGACAGTTTGTACTTCATCAGTATGATCATCGCCTTTCTTGGCGCGACGGTCATTGTCCTGAATGTAAGAAACGGTTGAGAAGGACACATCACGATGAAAACGCGACTAAGTGCCAGCCTCACAATTATCACGCTCCTGTTACTGTTTCTCGCTTTTAACCTGGTCTGGGCACTGAAACTTCCAAATCCACGGCTGGATTTTTCGGAACAGAACATCCATACACTTTCCGATCCTGTACAGACTATGCTCGGCTCACTGGAAAGACCGGTCGATCTGTACTTCTTCAATTCAAGCAACCGTGCACACAAAGCCAACGCCGTTGAAAGCTACGCTAAACGGGTAGAGCTGTTGCTCAAGGAATATGAAAAAGCGGCAAAGGGCAAAGTCAATCTGCACCTCATCGACCCCACCCCTTTTTCTGAAGATGAATACAAAGCCAGGTTACTGGGACTTGACGAACAACACGGATTCTTCGGCCTGGTGGGTACCAGCGCGGGCCATGCGCCCCATAGCATCCCGTCATTCAGCCCGGACCGGGAGTCACTGCTGGAGTATGAAATCAGCCATTTGATTCATAAGGTGATCCACCCCGAGCAACCCATTGTGGGCGTGATCTCCCGGCTGCCAATAAACGGTGAGCGAGATGAACGCAACGGCGTTAATACGCCTCCCTGGCAGGTGTTGCAGGAGATCCGTCGCCAGTTCAACGTGGTGAGCCTGGAGCCGGGTATCGCGCAAATTCCTGAACACGTCAAAACCCTGATGGTGGTTCATCCCGGCAACCTGCCTGACCAAACCCTTTACGCAATAGACCAGTTTGTATTGGGCGCAGGCAAGTTGATGATGTTTATCGACCCGCTTGTCGGGCTGGACACCAGCGTCACGGCCCCGGAAAACCCCAGGCTGGAGGCATTGCTGTCCGCCTGGGGCATCCAGATGCCCGCGAACAAGGTGATTGCCGATCGCGACTATGCCACTTCGGTGATCCTGACCACGGGCCAGCCGCCTGTGCGCCATCCCGCGGCACTGACCTTGCCCCGCCAGGCGATGGCACAGGATGACATCAGCGCCTGGAAACTTCACAACGTCAACGTCTTGAGCAGCGGCGCCCTGGCCCCTGCCAAGAGAAGCCGCATGACCTTCACCCCGTTGCTGCAAAGCTCCGCGCACGCCGCGCTGTTTGAGGCAGAGCGCTTCGCCCTGCCAGCGCAGCTCAATTCACTGATCAATGAAACAGCCACTCGCGCTCAACAACAGGTGATCGCCGCCCGCGTCGAAGGGCCCGCCTATTCCGCCTTTCCTGACGGCATCAGTGGGCGTAACACCGGCTTGCAAAAGGCTGCGAACATCCATGTGGTCGTGGTCGCCGACACTGACCTGCTCAGCGATCGTGTGTCTGGAATGCTCCAGAAGCATCGCGCGGCGGGTGGCCCGTTGTCAGATAACGCGATGTTTGTATTGAACACCCTGGACAACCTGGCGGCGCCCGATGCACTGATGAACATTCGCCCCCGTGCAGGCGGTGCTCGATCACTGCAGGTGCTGCAGGCAATGCGCGAAGACGCGGCACTGGCCTACGGTGAGAAGTCCGCCGAACTGGCGCAACGCCTGGAACAAACGGAAAAGGAATGGCAACTGCTCAACCCCCCGACAATTTCCCCGGGCCCTCAGGCTGCAACCTCCAACACACTGCTGCAAGCGCTCAACAAGGAGCGCTTGCGAATCCCCATGGAAATTCACGCGCTGAAGGTCCAGTCATACGCCGAGGTTCACGCCCTGGAACGCAAAGTGAAGCTGCTCAATATCGTGCCTGTACCGCTGATACTGTGCCTGATTGCGGGGGGTATTTTCCTGTTGCGTCGCCGTCGCCGGCACCTGCCTTCAGCAGCGTTCTACTGAGGGCTCAACGCCGGGCGATCAGCCCTTGCCGGGCAATGCGGGTCAGTTGGCGTATCACTTCGCCCGCGTCGCTGGCACTGGGCGCCTGAATGACGGCCAGGTCGAAGCTGTTGGACGCAAAGCGCGCAAGGGAGTCGCCGTCTTCGACAAACTGGATCAGAAAGGCCGAAGGCCGCCCCGTGCGGCGCGGCCAGCCATCCAGATAGCGCAGCAACGTCGGCTGATGCTTGCCGCCCAAGAGGATTTTAAGATTGCGTTGGGTCAGGTCCGCGGTGATCGGGGCCAGGCGTATGAGGGGGCGTAGTGCATTCATTGTGTCGTGTCTCTGCCTCAAAAGTCTGCGGGCAGGTGAGAGGCAACACCGAACCAGCGCTTTAGCGGAATTTCGAAGCTGGCTCATGGCTCTGGCTTCTGTCGGGACTGTGATCAGTCACCCGTGGCGCCCCGCAATTAGCTGTTTAAATCGGCGCATGGGCAACATCCTAGAGAAGCCTGTAGGGCGGTGTCAAGAATCCCGAGCAACGAAAAGGCCCGCACTGGGCGGGCCTTTTAAGGGGGGTTCGCGGTATCAGTGAGTGATGGCGCGGTCTGCGGACAATTTGCCCGCACCTTCCAACAACACGGCCAGCGTACCGCCCAGCAGCGCCAGGGCGAACTCGTAGCCGTTGTTGGCCATGAACAAACCGTTATGGATATGCACCGAGAAAATCGCCACCAGGGAAATGATCGACAGGCCGAGTGCCGCCGGCCGTGCCAGCAAGCCAATGATCAGCGCCAGCCCGGCGAAGAACTCGGTACCACCGGACAGCACCGCCATCAGGGTACCTGGGGCCAGGCCGATACTTTCCATCCACTGGGCAGTGCCCGCCAGGCCGCCGCCGCCAAACCAGCCAAAGAGTTTTTGCGAACCGTGGGCGGCGAAGATGATCCCGACAAAAATCCGCAGAACAGTCAGGCCGTAGCCGGCGCGGGTGGAGAGGATGCGGGTGATCAATGGGCTCATGCTGATAATCCTTTTCAAGGTAGGGGTTGGGTTGGCCGCTATATTAATCAGTTTAAACAATGATAAAAGCCGATAAAGCGGCTCATAATTATCGAATTAATAGATTATTTACGTGAGGCAACCCGTGGCGCTGCCGGCTCCAACGACTCCCGCTCACGATCAAACGCCAGGTAATACTTGTTCACGCTATTAACATAGCTGACGCCGCTCATTCCCACCTGCTCCATGGCAATGCGCTCGACCTGGAAAAACCATTGGTTTGGGTTAAGCCCCCGCCGCCGCGCCTCGGCACGCATTCCCTGGACCCGCTCGGGCCCCATGTTGTAGGCCGCCAGCACAAACGCCATGCGCTCGCGCTCGTTGAGCTTGGGGCTTGAGAAGAACTTGCGCCGGATCATCGCCAGGTACCGCGCGCCCGCCTGCACATTGCTGTCCAGGCTTTCGATGTTGTTCACCCCGACCCGCTGCGCCGCCGATGGCGTGATCTGCATCAGCCCGGTGGGGCCGCCGCTGCTGCGAGCGCCAGGGTCCAGGGCAGACTCCTTGAACGCCAGCGCGGCCAGGTTCAGCCAGTCCATGCCCTGCTCGCGGGCATGCTTTTGCAGCACCGGGCGCAGTTTTTCCAGGCGCTGGCGGTCGACGCGAGCCAGTGGATAACGTACCTGGTAGAGGCGGCGGTAGATGCGCTGGAACGCCACATCCTGATCGGACGGCGTGCGGTAGGTCTTGAGGAAGCGATCAATACTGGCCCGCAGCATCGAGGCATCCTGGCGCACAAACCAATACTCTTCGCCCGGCTCGCTGATGGTCACTTGCCGGTCGAAACGCAGCTTGGGCAGGATCTTCGCCCAGCGTTCGGCAATCGGCCGCTCGACAATGGTCAGGTGGAAAATCCCGGCCTGTACCATCTCCAGCACGTCCTCTACCGCGAGGCTCGGATCCACCCATTCCACCTTCACCGGCGGCAATTTGTGCAGCGCCAGCTTCTGGTTGACCTGGCTGATCGCATCCGACGCGGCACTGCCCGTGGTCAAGGCCAGCGTGCGCCCGGACAGTTGCTCCAGCCGGGTAAACCGCCGCTCGCCCTTCAGCCCCACCAGCCATAACGGCACGTCGCTGGCGATCGGGTCGCTGGTGGCAATCTTGTGGGCGGCCTTCACATCCAGCAATTCGCCGGGTGCCACCAGGTCGCCCTCGCCACGGGCCAATGCGCCAATCAGCTGATCCTTGGCCTTGGGAATAATCTTGAGGTTGATTTCCTCGCCGTCACGGGCGTGACCGTTGAGGTATTGCTCGAAAGCGCGCAGGCGATGGTATTCAACACCGATGGCCTGGCCCTGGACTTCGCCGGAACTGTTGCGGCTCTGGTTGACCAATACCCGCAAGGTGCGGCTGCTGCGGATTTCCGCAAGGTCGCGGACCTTGCCGGGCCGGGTCACTTCCAGCGGCCCGTCCAGACGCGCAACCGCCGCCATGGGCAGCAGTAACGTCAGGCACAACACAAGCAACGCCGAGGGTCGGATCATCCGCTCTCCGGAAGAAAGAATACTGCCCATTGCTTCGCGAAAAACGAGGCGTTGGGGGACAGAAACAGAGCGCCATGAGCGCAGGCTTTGGGCGCAAGGGTGGCACGGCAGATGGCGACAAACCAAACACGGTGTTACTTGCGACTTTCAAAGACAGCTTTAACTCGTTGTAGTTCTTGGCTTTTCTTATAAATCTACAGCTCTGATATGCTTTCCGACCGCAGGCGGAGGTAGCACCATGCAACTCATTGATATCGGCGTCAACCTGACCAACCCAAGTTTCGACGAAAAGCACCAGGCCGTTCTCGACCGTGCCTACGCCGCCGGGGTGAGCCAATTGGTGCTCACCGGTACCAGTGTCGACGGCAGCGAACAGGCCCTGGAGCTGTGCCAGCAACTGGACGAAAGTGGCCAACGCCTGTTCGCCACCGCCGGCATTCACCCCCACTCTGCCAGTGACTGGAACGCCGAAAGCGCCAGGCGCCTGCGCGGCCTGCTCAAGGAAAGTCGCGTGCGTGCGGTGGGTGAATGCGGGCTGGATTTCAACCGGGATTTCTCACCGCGCCCCCAGCAGGAAAAAGTCCTCGAAGAACACCTGGCCCTGGCCGTGGAGTTGAAGCTCCCGGTATTCCTCCACGAACGTGACGCCAACCAGCGCCTGCTGGAAATCCTGCGGGACTACCGCGATCACCTGTCGGCCGCCGTGGTGCACTGCTTCACCGGCGAGCAGCGGGCGCTGTTCAGCTACCTCGACCTGGACCTGCATATCGGTATCACCGGCTGGATCTGTGACGAGCGCCGTGGGACGCACCTGCATCCGCTGGTCAGGGAAATCCCCCGGGGCCGCCTGATGCTGGAAAGCGACGCGCCCTACCTGCTGCCTCGCACCCTGCGGCCCAAGCCGAAAAACGGTCGCAACGAACCCGCCTATTTACCGGAAGTCCTACGGGAGGTCGCGTTGCACCGCGAAGAAACCGTGGAAGACCTGGCGCAACACAGCACCGCCTGTGCCCGCGCCTTTTTTGGATTGCCTGTGCCGGATTGACGCGGCGCATTGACCCATATCAAAACCCGGCATCCCGATAGCGGCAAAATAATGGCACCTTGCCAATGCTGTTTCCGCTATCAGAGAAACCTTCCATGGGTGCCTGGCTTAGCAACATCTCGCTGAAGTACAAATTCTGGGCCGTGAACGCGGTCGCCTTCATCACCACCCTGCTGCTGGTGTTGTACGCCGTGCAGCTCGAACAACAGGCCCGCAGCCAGGCCTCACAGGCGTCGGCGCAAGCCCAGGGGCGCTTGCTCGGTGCCTGGCCCGCCGGCCAGCCACTGCCCAAGGGCGAGCACTGGCTGACGTTTGCCAGGGGCAAAGTCCCACAACTGGGCGACGAAGATCTGTCAGCCCTGGCCAACGCCAGTGGCTGGGTGGATTTCAATCACATGCCACTGCTCGGCGAAAACCCGCTGATGGGCGCCGAAGTAATCAGCCGTGCCGACGGTCAACAGGTCGCCGTGCTGGCCTACGGGCCCAGCTTGAGCCAAGTGTTCGAAGAACGCTTCGCCAACTACGCCGTAGCGGTGATGATTCTGATGCTGGCCATGCTCGGCGCCTCACAGCTGCTGATCCGCTTTCTCCTCAGCCAGCTCAACACCTTGAAAGACGTGATGCTGCACGTCGAGAAAACCGGCGACCTCTCGGCCCGCGTCCCCCTGGCCTGCAAGGATGAAGTCGGGCAGATGGCCAGCGCGTTCAACGCGATGCAGGCGGGTTATCAACGGGTGGTCAACACGGTTGCGCGCACCGCCAGGCAACTGGACGACGGCGCCGCACGCCTGGCCAGCAGCATGAACGAGGTGCAGCACGGCATGCTCGGCCAGCAAAGCGAAACCGACCAGGCCGCCACGGCGATCAACGAGATGACCGCCACCGTCTACCACATCGCCCAGCACGCCGGCGCCACCCGCGACCTGTCCCAGACGGCCGACACTCTCGCCGGCAGCGGCCAGGAAGTGGTCAGCCGGGTACAGCGCTCGATTGCCGGGCTGTCCACCGGCGTGCAGCAGACCGCCGAAATGATCCAGAAGCTGGCCGAGGACAGCCAGAAAATCAATGGCGTGGTCGGGGTGATTCACAGCATCGCCGAACAGACCAACCTGCTGGCCCTCAACGCCGCCATCGAAGCCGCCCGCGCCGGCGAAATGGGCCGGGGTTTTGCCGTGGTCGCCGACGAAGTGCGCAACCTGGCCAAGCGGGTGCAAAGCTCCACCGATGAAATCACCCGCATGGTGTCCGCCCTGCAAGCCGGCACCCGGGACGCGGTGGATTTCATGCAGGAAAGCTCGTTCAAGGCCGACGACTGTGTGCAACAGGCTCAAGAAGCCGGGATTGCCCTCGCCGAGATCACCGGCGCGGTGGCGCAGATGCGCGAGAGCAACACGCAGATTGCCGTGGCTGCCGAGCAGCAAAGCCATGTGGCCGAGGAAATGAATCGGGCGGTGGTGAGCATTCGGGACGTCACCGAAAACACCGTGCAGCAGACGGTAGACTCGGCGACCACCAGCAATGAGCTGGCGACCCTGGCCGGGGAACTGAGCAAGGCCATCGGCCAGTTGCGGCTTTAACCCCTGAAGGGGTGGCTATGGCCCCCATAGCCATCCTTGATTCGCGGCCCCACCCTGCCCGACCTAAACTCTGCTCAAGATGTTTCAACGGACAGAGGAATCACGATCATGGGCAAACGTCATCCAAATATCCCCGCCTGGCAATGGCGCACCCACCCGCAAAATCACCAGCACGGGACCAATCAAGTGTTGCAGCTGATTGCGCTGCCACTCCTGGTCATCGGTTTTCTGTTGATGGCATCGGGCGTGTTCAGCGAGAACCTGGCGAGTGCCGCCATCGGTATCGTCGGCATTCTGGCAGCCCTTGGATTGCAGCATCACGGTCGCCGCCTGGAGGCACGCGGCAGCGACGCCTCCAGCGATCAACACTTGCTGGTCTGAGGACTCAGGCGAACACCACCACCGACTGGCGGCTGATAGCGATCAACTGGCCGTCGGGGCTCCACAACTGCGCAGCCGCATGGCCATAGCCATCGCGGGCGTGCTCGATGTGGACCAGGTATTGGCACCAGTCCAGGGTGCTCAGGTTTTGCAGCGGTTGGACAAATTCGATGGTCCAAGTCAGGGTGCTGCCGGCCGCCGGTTGTTTCAGGTGCGGCAACACCGACGGTGGCCACGCATCCACCAGCGCGAGGATGTGCGCTTCGGTCAGCGGCTCTTCTTTTACATCGCCACGCAAGCGCACCCAGCCGCCCATCTCCCGGGATGTATTGCCGGTGAACGGCAGGCCACCGACGCTCCAGCGCATCGCCAGGTGGCGCATGAACTCCGGCGTCACGCCTTTGATGTAGGGCAACTCCTGGCATTCATCCCAATGCTTGAAGGTGGGCGCCGGTTCGGCGGCGACGTCAATCTGCGAAGGCCGTGATGCGCCAAAACTGGCCTGCACCAGGGTCATCGTTTCACCGTTCTGCACCACACGTCCCAGCACTTGGCTGACGGCCTTGCCTTCGCGCAGCACTTCAACTTCGTAGCGGGCCGGCACGTCCGGCGCCACCGGGCCCACAAAGGTGATCGCCAGTGAGCGCAACGGGCGATCCGCCGGGACCTTCGCCCGCAAGGCCTCGTACTCCAACGCCGCAACCAGCCCGCCAAAGCTGGCGCGGCCCTGGGCCCATTCGGCCGGGATCGAAACGTCCAACGGGTGGCTGCGGGCAGCGTCGAGCAAATCACTAAAGCGCATGGCGGTCTCAACTTGAAAAAGGAGTTGAGGGATCTTAACCAGCCGGCCTACACCACGCAGCGCCTATTCCGGCCAAAATCCCGGACAGATAGGTCGCAGGGTCAAGCGAAGCAGTCGGCGTTCAACTTATCCAAAACCCGATCCGCCTGCCCTTCCGCCTCGGCCATGGTGCGGTGCCAACCAGGCACGCACGGCTGCAAATCGGGCTCGTGCCCGGCTTGCGCCAGCCATTGCCAGCAATCGTGCCAATCACCCAGGGCGCCCTGGGCCGCCTTGAGACGCGATATGGCTTTGGGCGGTAGCTTGTTCAGCTCGGGATAAGCCTCGGCCGCATAACGCACGCGCTTGATCAACAGGCGCAGGCGATGACGGTCGTGGTTGGGGTCGTGCAGCGCTTCGCCGAGCTTCTTCCATTGCTTGGCCAGGCGTTTTTCAATGCGCGTGCGCAGGCCATTGAGCAATTTCTGCCGTTGGGAGGCGCGGATAAAGCGGGGGAATGCTTCGAGGATCAACAGCAGTTGCGCCAGCTCAGGCCCTTGTGCAACCGAGCGGTAGGTGGCCGGCTGCTGCCGGATACGCCGCTCGGCCGCCTCATGATGGCCGTGTTGGTGGAGGTACGCCGCCAGCACTTCGCGGTCGCGAAACGGCGTGGTCAGTTGGCCGACGGCACTGGCGGCCGCCTCGAGTTGCTCGACACCGGGCAACCCACGCAATGGCCGCAACAGGCTGCGCAAGCGCCGCACCGTGGTGCGCAGATCATGCAGGGCCTCGTCGTCCGTGACGGCGGCGAGGCGCGCCTGGCAGCTCAGTAACCCAACTTCCAGGCCGATGACCTGCGCGACTAGCTGATCGACCAAGGCTGACATCCTTTCCTCCTCAATGATTAAACCTTCGGGCTTGAGGCCGCCGACGCAACCTCGTTGCACTCGACAACTGCTACGCGGGGTTAGCGCCCGGCGCGCGACTCACGAATATAGAAGCGGGCTTTCTCGGCCTTGGTCGAGCAGCCTTCGAAGGCTTCGAACTGCTGCTGGGTCTTGGCGCCAGTCAACAACGACAGAGCCTTGGAGTAACTCACGGTGCCGGCGAAACCTTCGGCCTTGGCCAGGTCCAGCTCGTGCCACGCAGCATCCAGTTGCGTGCCGCAGCTGTCGCGATAAGCGGTTTTCCCGGCACAACCGGCCAGGGCCAACACGATCACAGGCACACACATCCAGGCTTTCATCAAATGACACCTCAAGAAAAGAAAAAACAGTCACAGGTGTAGACGTTGCCTACACCGAAAAGTGCCTTATCCGACTGCCTGAATCCGCAGTCCCGATTGCCAGAGCATACCCGAGCGTGGTGGCCCGCTCGCGAAAATAATCGGTTGTGACAGTGATGATTGAAGCGCGCCCCTCGATGGGTGCATTGTGGTCACCTGTTTTGCGAAGGATCAGGTCATGAAGAAACGTGTTGCATTGGTGCTGGGCTCCGGCGGCGCCCGGGGCTACGCCCATATCGGCGTGATCGAGGAAATCGAAAAACGCGGCTACGACATCGCCTGCATCGCCGGCTGTTCCATGGGTGCGGTGGTGGGTGGGATCTATGCTGCGGGTAAGCTGGACGAGTACCGAAACTGGATCGAAAGCCTCGACTACCTGGACGTACTGCGCCTGGTAGACGTGAGCTTTCGCCTGGGGGCGATTCGTGGCGAGAAGGTGTTCGGGCAGATCCGCAAGATCGTCGGCGAGATCAATATCGAAGACCTGCGCATTCCCTACACCGCCGTGGCCACGGACCTGACCAACCAGCAGGAAATCTGGTTCCAGGAAGGCTGCCTGCACCAGGCCATGCGGGCCTCGGCGGCGATTCCCAGCCTGTTCACCCCGGTGATGCAGGGCAATCGCATGCTGGTGGACGGCGGCTTGCTGAACCCTCTGCCGATCGTGCCGGTGGTGTCGAGCCACTGCGACCTGATCATTGCGGTCAACCTCAACTCCACCAACCAGAAGCACTACAAGCTTCCGGTGATCCAGCGTCCGCCGGCGTTCAGGAGCCGCTTCGACAACCTGGTGCGTTCACTGGGTTCGCACTTGCCGTTTCGGCGCAAGCAGGCCGAGCAGTTATTGATGCTGGAACAGGAAGCGCTGCTGGCCCAGGCTGCCGATATCAACCCGTGGCTGGACTCTGCCGAACCCGAGGCGCAACAACCGGCGGCGGCACCGGAAAAGGCCGGGGCGCCAAAGTCGGCGACCGGCTCGTTCATCATCGATAACGTGGGGCCTGCATCGCTGCTGGATTTGATCAACCAGAGCTTTGAGGTGATGCAGACGTCATTGGCGCAGTACAAGATCGCCGGGTATCCGCCGGATATTCTGATCAACGTGCCGAAGCGCGTGTGCCGGTTTTTCGAGTTTTACAAAGCGCCGGAGTTGATCGCGCTGGGGCGGGAGATCGCGAGCGATACGCTGGATCGTTACGAGAGCGAGCAACACTGAGGTTTGATAAGCAGGGCTTGTGTGGCGAGGGAGCTTGCTCCCGCTGGAGTGCGAAGCGCTCCCAGGATTCTGGGGCTGCTGCGCAGCCCAGCGGGAGCAAGCTCCCTCGCCACAGGTGAGCTAACGCTTCAGGCTTCGGTGTTCAATAGCCGATACCCAACACCGGCCTCAGTCACGATAAACCGTGGTTGGGTCGGATCATCCGCCAGTTTCTGGCGCAGATGCCCCACCACAATCCGCAGGTAATGGCTGTCTTCGGTATGGGTCGGGCCCCAGATATCCTTGAGCAGTTGCTGCTGGGTGATCACCCGCCCGGGATGCCGCGCCAGTTGCGCCAGTACCGCGTATTCCTTGCGGGTCAGCGCCACTTCGACACCGTCCAGCAGCACCCGCCGATAAGCCAGGTCTACCGTCAGCGGGCCAAAACGTAGTGCCGCTTCCTGGGCCTCCCCCGCCGGCGCCTGGCGCAACAACGCCCGCACCCGTGCAAGAAACTCCTGGATGCCAAATGGCTTGGTCACATAGTCATTGGCGCCGTTGTCCAGCGCCTCGACTTTTTGCACTTCACTGGCTCGCACCGACAACACCAGTACCGGTACCGTGGACCACTCACGAAACTCGCGCAGCACCTGCTGGCCGTCCATGTCCGGCAGGCCGAGGTCCAGCACCAGCAGGTCCGGTTTACTCAAGGCGGCCTGCGCCAGGCCTTCGTTGCCGGTGCCGGCCTCGATCACTTTGTAGCCCTGGGAGGCCAGGCTGATACGCAAGAACTTGCGGATCTGCGGTTCGTCGTCAATGACCAAAATCGTCGCAGTCTGGCTCATGGTGTCCAATCAAAATCCGTGAAGAAAAGAGGGTAGCTCAAGGTTCGCTTTCCAGGCCAGGCTGGGCCTGCAATGGCAGGAATAAAGTGATGCAGGTGCCACGGCCCTCAATGCCGTCGGCCACGCTGATATGCCCGCCGTGGGCGCCGACCATGCCCTGGCAGATCGCCAGGCCGAGCCCGGTGCCCTGCCCGCCGCGATCCCCCCTGGCGGCGGTGTAGAACATATCGAAAATCTTCGCCCGCTCCTCCTCGGGAATCCCCGGACCTTCATCGGCAACAGCAAAAAACAACTGGTTATCCTGCACGCCCGCGCTGAGTTTCAGCCGGCCTTGTGGCGGCGAGAAGCGTGCGGCATTTTCCAGTACGTTGACCAGTGCTTGCTCGATCAACGCGGCATGCACGTAGAGCAGCGGCAGCTCGGGCGGCACGTCGGTGATCACCTGCAGCGGCGCCAATACCGCACGCAAGCGGCCCAGGGAGCTGCCGACGATATCGCCGGGTGACACCCAGTCCCGCGCCAGCTTCAGGGCGCCGTGACCCAGACGCGTCATGTCCAGCAGGTTCTGGATGTAGCGATCCAGACGCTCGGCCTCATCGCGAGTGCCTTCCAGCAGCTCCCGGCGATCTTCCAGGGGAATCGCCTCGCCGAGGGCCAGCAGGCTGTCGATGCTGCCACGCATGGAGGTCAGCGGTGTGCGCAAATCGTGAGACACCGAGGCCAGCAAGGCGCTGCGCAATTGCTCGGTTTCGCCGTGCAGGCGCGCGGCTTCCAGCTCCTGGCCGAGTTGTGCACGGGCCAGGGCCTGGGCCAAGGGCTGGCTCAAGGCCGTGAGCAGGCGACGGCGCTGGCCGCTCAGTTCAAGCCCGGCCTTCGGGCTGACCCCCAGCAGACCCAACGGGCCTTCTTCGCTGGACAACGGCCACCACCACCAGCGCCCGAACGGCAAGGTGCCGGTGCCCATGCCGGCCGGCTGATCGTGCTGCCAGGCCCAGTCGGCGGCGGCGCGCTCGGCTTCGGTAAAGGTGATCGGGCCTCCGGTCTCGACCTTCCAGTCGCCCTGCCCGTCGCGGTTGAGCAGGCACAATTGCAGGTCGCTCCAGCCTTCCAGATGATGCGCGGCGGCACTGATCACTGCCTGGCGATCGGTGGCGGCGGTGAGTTTGCGGGACAGGTCGAGCAGCTCGGTGGTTTCTTCCTGGGTATCGCGCAGCGCCTGCAACTGCCGGCGCTGGCGTGCAGCGAGATTACCGGTGAGCGCCGCCATCAGCAGGAAGAACAACAGCGTCAGCACGTCTTCTTCACGCTGGATCGCGAAGGAGAAATTCGGCGGGATGAACAGGAAGTCGTAGCTCAGGAATGACAGCGCCGCACACGCCAGCGCCGGCCCCAGGCTACTGCGCACCGCCACCAGCAATACGGCGGCGAGGAACACCAGCGAGATATTCGGCAACGGCAAGGCACTGGCGACACCCCATGCGACTGCGGCCGCGATCACGGTCGCCACCACCGCCAGGGCATAGTCAAACCACACCAGCCCACGCACATCCGGCAGGCGCGGAGGGGCCGGCACTTCGTCGCTGTCGAGGACGTTGATTTCCAGGCCCCGGGCATTGCGCAACAAACGCGACGCCAGGCCACCACCAAACACGGTGCGATGCCAGCGCGGCCGGGATTGCCCCACCAGGATCAAGCTGGCACGACGCTCGGCGGCGTGCTGGATCAGGGTCTTGGCCACCTCCCCCGCTCGCAGCAACACCACTTCACCGCCAAGACGCTCGGCCAGTTGCTGGGCGTTTTGCAGGCGCAGGCGCGATTGTTCATCGCGCACCCGGCCGTTATCCACATGCACCAGGCTCCACGGCAAATGCCGACGCTGGGCTACGCGGCTGGCATGACGCACCAGGCGTTCGGCCTGGGCATCGCCGTCCACGCCCACCAGCAAGCGGCCACGCACAGCCGGTGCGGCCTGGCCCAATTGGCGATAACCCTGGGCCAGGTCATCGTCGACATGGGCCGCGGCGGTTTGCATCGCCAGCTCGCGCAGGGCCATGAGGTTGGTCTGGGTGAAGAAGGCATCGATGGCAGCACGGGCCTGTTCCGGCACGTAGACCTTGCCGTCCCGCAGGCGCTCCAGCAGTTCCCGGGATGGCAGGTCGATCAGCAGCAGTTCATCGGCTTCCTGCAAGACCCAGTCGGGCAAGGTCTCGCGAACTTGCACGCCGGTAATGCCGCGCACCTGGTCGTTGAGGCTTTCCAGGTGCTGGACGTTGACCGTGGTGAAGACGTTGATGCCCGCCGAGAGCAATTCCTGAATGTCTTGCCAGCGTTTTTCGTGGCGGCTGCCGGGGGCGTTGCTGTGGGCCAGTTCGTCCACCAGCACCAGTTTGGGCTTGGCGGCGAGCAGGCCGTCGAGGTCCATTTCCTCCAGCATCACGCCGCGGTATTCGGAACGCAGCAGCGGCTGTTGTGGCAAGCCGCTGAGCAAGGCTTCGGTCTCGGCGCGGCCGTGGGTTTCCACTACGCCGGCAATCAGCCGCACGCCCTGGCGCAGCTGGGTGTGGGCGGCCTGGAGCATGGCGTAGGTCTTGCCCACGCCGGGCGCGGCGCCGAGGAAGACTTTGAGCCGGCCACGGCCGTCCCGGGGTAGATCGGCTAACAGGGCATCGGCGCGGCCGGAGTCGCTCATGCGGGCGGTCTTCCTTCAGGTGTTGATGTGGGTTTCTTGAGTCCGCCTTCGCGAGCAAGCCCGCTCCCACATTTGACCGCATTCCAAAGGTGAAACTCAGTCGAATGTGGGAGCGGGCCTGCTCGCGAAAGCGGCGCCACGGCTTACAGTTTTTCCAAGGCCATGTTCAACGCCAGCACGTTCACCACCGGCGGCCCCACCAGCGGGCTTTCGATGTGCTCATCCATCAAGCGCTGCAGGGTCGCCACCGGCAGATTACGCGCGGCAGCTACCCGGGCCAGTTGATAGGCAATTGCCTGCGGTGGCAAGTGTGGATCAAGACCGCTGCCGGAGGTAGTCAGCAATGCCATCGGCACCGGTCCCTGGTCTGGCACCAGCATTTTCCTGGCATCGTCAAATACACGAGTGGCCAGTGCTGGGTTGCTTGGGCCGAGGTTGCTGGCGCTGCTGGAAACCGTAGCAAACGCACCAGCAGATGGCCGTGGGTGGAACCAGCCGTCACCGGTGAAATCCTGGGCAATCAGGCTCGAACCGCGAACCTTGCCGCTGGCATCGTGCACCAGGCTGCCGTTGGCCTGGTCAGGGAACGCGACTTGCGCCACGCCGGTAACAACCAGGGGATAGGCCACGCCGGTGATCAGGCTCATCAACACCAGCAGGCTCAGGGCCGGGCGGATAATGTTGGACATTTCAAATTCCTCAATTCGGTCATTGTAACCTGCAGGCACCGGTTTGCCGGTACCTGCGGGCATCGAGTCAAACCAGGTGCAGCGCGGTCAACAGCATGTCGATCGCCTTGATGCCCACGAACGGCACCACGATCCCGCCCAGGCCGTAGATCAGCAGGTTGCGACGCAGCAACGCCGCCGCACTCGCCGCCTGTACACGTACACCGCGCAGCGCCAGGGGGATCAGCACCACGATGATCAGCGCGTTGAACACGATGGCCGAGAGGATCGCGCTCTGCGGGCTTTGCAGGTGCATCACGTTGAGCACACCCAGTTGCGGGTAGATCGAGGCGAACAGCGCCGGCAGGATCGCGAAGTACTTGGCCACGTCGTTGGCAATGGAAAAGGTGGTCAGCGCACCACGGGTTACCAGCAATTCCTTGCCGATCTGCACCACGTCCAGCAGCTTGGTCGGGTCGCTGTCGAGGTCGACCATGTTGGCCGCTTCACGGGCGGCTTGCGTGCCGTCGTTCATTGCCATGCCGACGTCAGCCTGGGCCAGCGCCGGGGCGTCGTTGGCGCCGTCGCCGCACATCGCAACCAGGCGACCATCGTTCTGTTCGTGACGAATGCGCGCGAGTTTTTTCTCCGGAGTAGCCTCGGCCAGCACGTCATCCACGCCGGCTTCAGCGGCAATCGCGGCGGCGGTCAGCGGGTTGTCGCCGGTCACCATCACCGTGCGAATCCCCAGCTTGCGCAGCTCGGCAAACCGTTCGCGGATGCCGGGCTTGACCACGTCCTTGAGGTGAATCGCGCCGAGCAACTTGCCGTCGGCACACACCAGCAACGGCGTGCCGCCGCTCTGGGCGATCTTGTCGATTTCCCGCGACAGCGCCGGTTGCAGGTCGCGGCGTTGCAGGCCAATGAACGCCAGCAGCGAATCCACGGCGCCCTTACGGAACACACGGCCCTGGTAGTCGACGCCGGACAGGCGGGTTTCCGCGCTGAACGGTACCGAGGTCAGCTCATCCGTCGACGGCTCGGCTTGTGGGTGCTGGCCGCGCAGGTATTCGACGATGGACTTACCTTCGGCCGTGTCGTCCGCCAGGGATGCCAGCAGCGCGCCCTCGGCCAGTTCCTTGCCGCTGACACCCGGCGCGGCGATCACGTTGGTGCAACGACGGTTACCGAAAGTGATGGTGCCGGTCTTGTCCAGCAACAGCACGTGCACGTCCCCCGCCGCCTCCACCGCGCGACCGGATTTGGCGATCACGTTGAGGCGCACCAGGCGGTCCATGCCGGCAATACCGATGGCCGACAACAGGCCGCCGATGGTGGTCGGGATCAGCGTGACCAGCAGCGCCACCAGGAACACCAGCGGCAGGTTGCCATTGGCGAAGTGGGCGAACGGCTGCAGGGTCACCACCACCAGCAGGAAGATCAGCGTCAGGCCGATCAGCAGGATGTCCAGCGCGATTTCGTTGGGGGTTTTCTGGCGCTTGGCGCCTTCCACCAGGGCGATCATGCGGTCCAGGGTCGACTCGCCCGGGTTGGCGGTGATGCGAATCATCAACCAGTCCGAGACCAGGCGGGTGTTGCCGGTGACGGCCGAGCGGTCGCCGCCGGATTCACGGATGACCGGGGCCGATTCGCCGGTGATGGCCGCTTCGTTGACCGCGGCAATCCCTTCGATGACTTCGCCGTCGCCCGGGATCATTTCCCCGGCGACCACGCGTACCACATCACCTTTACGCAGGCTGGTGGCCGGCACGACCTTGAAGCTGCCGTCGGCTTCCTTGCGGCGGGCGCTGAGGCCCTCGCTGCCGGCCTTGAGGCTGTCGGCGCGGGCCTTGCCGCGGCCTTCAGCCAAGGCTTCGGCGAAGTTGGCAAACAGCACGGTGAACCACAGCCACACGGCGATTTGCACGGAGACGTAGGTCGGTACGGCCACCTCCGGCACAAAGCACAGGATGGTGGTGAGGATCGCGGTCAGTTCGACCACCAGCATCACCGGCGAGCGTTGCAACTGGCGCGGGTCCAGCTTGACGAACGCCTGGACCAGCGCCGGGCGCCACAGGGCCGACATTGCGGTCTTGGCTGGCTCCTGGGTTTTCACGGGAGCCGCGTTTTTTGCAGGCAAGTTCATTTTCATATCCCCTAGGCTCTTCATTTAAAAAGCAGCCATGCTCAAATGTTCAGCGATAGGCCCAAGTGCCAGCGTCGGCAGGAAGGTCAGGCCGCCCACCAGCAAAATGGTCACGGTCAACAGGGTCACGAACAGCGGGCCGTGGGTCGGGAAGCTGTTCTGGCCAATCGGTGCGGTCTTCTTCATCGCCAGGCTGCCGGCCAGGGCCAGTACCGGGAGGATGTAACCGAAGCGACCGAGCAACATCGACAGGCTCAACATCAGGTTGTGGAACGCGGTGTTGGCACTGAAGCCGCCGAACGCCGAACCGTTGTTGGCACTGGCCGAGGTGTAGGCGTACAGCAACTGGCTGAAACCGTGGGGGCCAGGGTTACTGATGGCACCGGCCGGGCCAGGCAGGCTGGCGGCGATGGCACCGAGTACCAGGGTGCCGACCGGCATCACCAGCAAGGTCACGACCAGCAACTGCACTTCCTTGGCCTGGAGTTTCTTGCCGAGGTATTCCGGTGTACGGCCAATCATCAAGCCGGCGAGGAACACCGCAATCAACACGTTGAGCAACATGCCGTACATGCCGGCGCCGACGCCGCCGAAGATCACTTCGCCGACCATCATGTTGACCAGCGACACCATCCCGCTCAGGGGGTTGAGGCTGTCTTGCATACCGTTGACCGAACCGTTGGACGCGGCGGTGGTCGCCACCGACCACAACACGGTGCCAGTGGTGCCGAAGCGCGCTTCTTTACCTTCCTGCGGCGCGGCCTGTTCAACCGCCGGGTTGTTCAGCGCCGGGTTGGGCTGGTATTCGGCCCACATGGCGGTTGCGCCGCCGATGATGAACAAGGCCAGCATGCAACCGAGGATCGCCCGGCTCTGACGCAGGTCTTTCACGTAGTGGCCAAAGGTGAACACCAGCGCCACCGGAATCAGGATGATCGCGCCCAGCTCAAACAGGTTGGCCCAGGCAGTCGGGTCTTCGAACGGATGCGCCGAGTTGACGCCGAAGAAGCCACCACCGTTGGTGCCCAGTTGCTTGATCGCAATCTGGCTGGCAGCCGGGCCCAGTGGGATGACCTGGTCAACGCCCTGCATGGTGACCGCGTTCACATAGTGAGCGAAGGTTTGTGGCACGCCCTGCCAGACCAGGAACAACGCGAACACCAGGCACAACGGCAACAGGCCGTAGAGCGTGGCGCGAGTCATGTCGACCCAGAAGTTGCCCAAAGTCTTGGTGGATTTGCGACCGATCCCACGGCACAACGCGACCAGTACGGCGAGGCCGGTGGCGGCACTGACGAAGTTCTGCACGGTGAGGCCGACCATCTGACTGAGGTAGCTCAGGGACGCTTCACCGCTGTAGTTCTGCCAGTTGGTGTTGGTCATGAAACTGATGGCGGTGTTGAACGCCAGGGTCCATTCCTGACCCGGCAATTTCTGCGGGTTCAGCGGCAGGTATTCCTGGAACAGCAGGATCGCGAACAGCAGCACGAAACCGGCAAGGTTGAACGCCAGCAACGCCAGCGCGTATTTCTGCCAGCTCTGTTCCTGGTCTGCATCGACACCCGAAAGGCGATAGCACACGCGCTCGACCGGGCCGAACACCGGCGTGAGCCAGGTTCGCTGCCCTTCCATTACCTTGTAGTAAAACCGCCCCAGGGCCGGTGCCGGAATCAGCACCAAGGCAAAGAAGGCGATGATCAGCCAATAGTCATAACTGTGCATAGCCTGCTCCTAGTTCCGATCCGCGCGTAACAGCGCAACCAGCAGATAAATGAACAGCGCCACAGCCAACAGCAGTGACACCCCGTCCAGAACGCTCATGGAAGTTTCTCCGTCGTGCGGCGACTGCCGCGTGTAGGAGGATTGTCCGCAGGAGTGGCGTAAAGGAACGAGAGCGACGGTATGGGTGGGGCGTAAAGACGGCGTAAAGAGTGGGTTTATGCGGGGTTTACGGGGGGTATGCACTTCAAATGTGGGAGCCGGGCTTGCCCGCGATAGCGTCAGACCAGACACCAACGCCCTTATCTGGTGCAGCGCTTGAAATGATTCAAACGCCAAACCGTTCCCTCGGCGACAGTTCGGCGCCTTTACGACACGGCTTTGGTTAATGGCATGTCCGCTGCAATGCCCTGAAACATTCCAAACCGTTCAGGGAGCGCTACACGATGAACACACAACTCAAACCCACCTTGGGCACTCTGCATTTGTGGGGCATCGCAGTCGGGCTGGTGATTTCCGGAGAGTATTTCGGCTGGAGTTATGGCTGGGGCGTGGCGGGAACATTGGGCTTCCTGGTGACCTCGTTAATGGTCGCCGCCATGTACACCTGCTTTATATTCAGTTTCACCGAGCTGACCACCGCGATTCCTCACGCTGGCGGCCCGTTTGCCTACAGCCGCCGGGCGTTTGGCGAGAAAGGTGGCTTGATTGCCGGGCTGGCGACGCTGATCGAGTTCGTCTTCGCCCCGCCCGCGATCGCCCTGGCCATCGGCGCGTACCTGAACGTGCAGTTTCCGGCCCTCGATCCGAAACATGCGGCCGTCGGCGCCTACATTGTGTTCATGGGCCTGAACATCCTCGGGGTGAAGCTCGCCGCCACCTTTGAATTGGTGGTCTGCGTGCTTGCCGTGGCCGAGTTGCTGGTGTTCATGGGCGTGGTCGCTCCCGCCTTCAGCTTCAGCAACTTCGCCCTCAACGGCTGGGCCGGCTCCGACACCTTCGGCGCACCGGCGATCGCCGGAATGTTTGCGGCCATACCCTTTGCCATCTGGTTCTTCCTCGCCATCGAAGGCGCCGCCATGGCGGCCGAAGAGGCGAAAGATCCCAAGCGCACTATTCCAAAGGCCTACATCAGCGGCATCCTCACCCTGGTGATTCTGGCCATGGGCGTGATGTTCTTTGCCGGTGGCGTGGGTGACTGGCGCACCCTGTCGAACATCAACGACCCGCTGCCCCAGGCGATGAAAACCGTGGTCGGCGACAGCTCGGGCTGGCTGCACATGCTGGTGTGGATCGGCCTGTTCGGCCTGGTGGCCAGCTTCCACGGGATCATCCTGGGTTACTCCCGCCAATTCTTCGCCCTGGCGCGCGCGGGCTACCTGCCCTCCTTCCTCGCCAAACTGTCGCGCTTCCAGACGCCGCACCGGGCAATCATCGCCGGCGGCATCGTCGGCATCGCCGCCATCTACAGCGACGGGCTGATCAACCTGGGCGGCATGACCCTGACCGCCGCGATGATCACCATGGCGGTGTTCGGTGCCATCGTCATGTACATCATGAGCATGCTCAGCCTGTTCAAACTGCGCAAGACCGAACCGCTGCTGGAGCGGACCTTCCGCGCCCCGGGCTATCCAATCGTGCCGGGGATTGCGCTGGTACTGGCCGTGGTCTGCCTGGTGGCCATGGCGTGGTTCAACGCGCTGATCGGGCTGATCTTCCTGGGCTTCATGGTGGTGGGTTTTGTGTACTTCCAACTGACCGCGCAAGACCGCGCCGATGCACCGGCGGACGCTATGTTGACCGGGCTGTAAGGCTACCGGGGCAGAACGGGCCTACAATGAACTACTAAGAAAGCCCGTTACTCAAAGCAGTCATTACCGTGGGAAATCTCCCCACGGTTTGCTGCCTCAAGGAGAGCCCTATGCCGTGGTATGCCTGGTTGATTTTAGTAGTCGCGATCGGTTCGATCGTCGGTGGTTTGTTGATGCTGCGAGACAGCGCCAACAAGGTTGAATTGACTGATGAACAACGTAAGCGCGTGGCAGAACGCAATGCCCAAGCGGACGCCAAGGATGCGCAGGATCGCTGAGACTGAAGCGGCTCCATTGTTGAGCCGCACAATTTTGTAAACACCCGCGTATGCCCAGCGAAGCTTGGTTAATATGGCCTGATGTTTCGGAGGCCTTCCCATGCGCTATTCACAAGACCACAAAGCTCAAACCCACCAGCGCATCATCAAGGAGGCCTCGGTACGCTTTCGCCGCGACGGCATTGGCGCTACCGGCCTGCAGCCGCTGATGAAGTCGCTGAACCTGACGCATGGCGGGTTTTACGCGCACTTCAGGTCAAAGGACGAGTTGGTGGAAAAGGCGTTGCAAGAGGCCGCAGCTCAACTGGATGAACATTGCAAAAAGCTGTTCAGCCAACAGCGACCGTTGGACGCGTTCATTGATAGCTACCTGTCGCAATGGCATCAGACATCACCTCATGAGGGGTGCCCGCTGCCCACGATGTCTTCCGAGCTGGGGTTGCGCGGGCAGAACAGCAGGACGACGGATGAGGTGCTTAACGCCCGGCTCAAGCAGGTCGAAGCCGCCCTCGAGAGCCCGAATGCCCGCGAACAGGGCCTTGTGCTGATGTCGACGCTGGTGGGAGCGTTGGTGTTGGCAAGAAGTGTGGAGAGCGCCGAATTGGCCACGCGGATTCTTGATGTGGTGCGGGGGAGCTTGAAAGCGGGGTTCTGCGGCCAGAAGAAAGCCGGTCAATGACCGGCCTCCTCGCCTGCTTTTCAGATGTTCAATTGACCTCAAGCCTGTCGCGGTTCTTCTCCAGCAATGCCTTGCCGATACCTTTTACTTCCAGCAACTCATCTATCGCAGTGAAGGGCCCGTTGGTTTCGCGGTAAGCGACGATGGCCTTGGCTTTGGCTGCGCCAATGCCGAAGAGGTCCCGGCGCAGGGTTTCGGCGTCTGCGGAGTTGAGGCTGACCTTGGTGGTGTGGTCGACCTTGGTCATTTGTGTGGAAATGGAGGTTGGCGTTTCGGGTTTGGTGGAAGGTGCGGCAGTAGTGGCTAGGGAGAGGCTGGCAAGAAAGGCAAAGACAAAGGATGAGAAATAAGCTTTACGCATAGGTGACACTCCATGACATCGATAAGGGAAAAGCAGCTTTTCCGAAGCTGCTTTTCAAACTTAGGCGATGTTTGGGGAGAGTCAAAAATGGGTGAGTTACAGGGTGTGAGCTCAGGGCTCAAGACGACGCTGCTGGTAGATCCAGTCGACGATTTCACCGTCCGGGGAATAGCCGCTGACCGTTTCGCGCAGCAACTGACGCACACGCGTGTAGTCATCCTGTTCAACGGCGCTGAGCAGCTCCGTTAATCGGCCCTTCAACACCTCCCAGGGCAAGTAGTCTTCATTGGCACTCATAATCATCGGGTGCGGCGTCGTGACTACGTTGTCGCCGATCAACAGTTCCTCATAAAGTTTTTCGCCGGGACGCAGCCCCGTAAACTCAATGGAGATGTCACCTTGAAGATTTTTATCAGAGCGAATACTCAAGCCGGAAAGGTGCACCATCTTCTCGGCCAGCTCGACGATTTTCACCGGCTCGCCCATATCCAGAACAAATACGTCACCGCCCAGCCCCATGGAGCCCGCCTGGATAACCAATTGAGCGGCTTCAGGGATGCTCATGAAATACCGGGTAATCTTGGGGTGCGTAACCGTCAGCGGGCCACCGGATTTGATTTGCTTGTGGAACAACGGGATCACTGATCCTGATGAGCCCAGCACATTGCCGAACCGCACCATGGTAAAGCGGGTCTTGTTCACACGGGAAACATTCGAAGTCTCACCGAAAAGCACCGGAGCAATTTCACTGCTGAGCGCCTGCAGTGTCATTTCTGCGAGACGCTTGGTGCTTCCCATTACATTGGTGGGACGCACCGCCTTATCAGTAGAAATCAGCACGAAGTTCGCCACATTGGCGCGTAAAGAGGCTTGCGCGGCGCTCAGCGTGCCCATCACATTATTCAGCACGCCTTCAGCAATATTATGCTCGACCATCGGTACATGCTTGTAAGCCGCCGCATGGTAGACCGTGTTCACGCGCCAGGTTTTCATGACGTCAAAGAGCTTTTCCTGATTGCGCACAGAACCCAGGATTGGCAATAACTTAACTGAAAGCGACTCACGCACGATTCGCTGCTCAAGCTCTTGCAGGATGCTGTAGAGATTGAACTCGCTATGCTCATACAACAGCAGTGTCGTGGGTTGCAGCGTGAGAATCTGCCGGCAAAGCTCAGACCCGATTGAACCGCCCGCCCCGGTTATAAGAACCGACTGCTCCTTGATGCAATGTTCAAGCAGCTCGTCCTGAGGAGGGACAGAGTCACGGCCCAACAAGTCAGCAATATCAACTTCCTGGATATCATCGACTTTCACTCGCCCGCTGGCCAAATCCATAAAACCGGGCACGCTTTGCACATGGAGTGCGAACCCCTCCAGGAAGGTCAATATCTCCCGGCGGCGCCCACGATTGGCAGACGGAATGGCGAGAAGAATCTGCTGGGCACCGGTGACGTCAACCATCTGCTGGATATGCTTTGGCTTATAGACATGCAAGCCTGAAATCACACGATCGGCAATGCTGCTGTCATCATCAATAAAGGCGACAGGACGCAACAGCCTCCCCATGCGCAATGCAGCAACCAATTGATTACCGGCTGCCCCCGCACCATAGATGGCCACCTTCGGCAGTCCATCATCTCGATTGGTAAAAGGAACATGTTGCGCAGCCGCGAACCAATCTCCCAGGAAATACTGGCGCATCGCGAGGCGTAGCCCCCCGATCATGACCATGCTCAACCACCAGTAATTGAAGATGACCGAGCGTGGAACAAACAACTGATGGTTGCCGCTCCAGTAAACAACCAGCGCGAGAATCAACGATGACAGGCTGACGGCCTTGATAATTGCGATCAGCGCATCGTTTCCAAAATAGCGCATGACTGCACGGTACATACCAAACCGTACAAACAGCGGAATAGCGATGACCGTGGCGCTCAGGAATAGCCATAGGTATTCAGTGAAAGGATTGATCAGCTCATCAATCCCCAAACGAACGACAAAGGCCATCCAAAGGGCAAACCAGACAAGAAAAACGTCGGTCACTACCTGGAAGGCACGTTTCTGCCGCCGCGTTAAACCCAGTAATAAGGTTCTCAACTTATCCATAACGCCTTGAAACACCTCTGTTACTCCTAAAGTACATCCGCCACCACCATGGATGATTCCAAGGGACCTCATACCATGATGATGGAAAATTCCATTTGACTGGCCCGCAGCTCAAATCCTTCTGCGTTGCAAACAAAGACGGGCATTCCTGACTGTCTAACTGATTACTCTTCGGTAGCCAACTGCATAACGGCCTTGAGCACCGAGCATGTCTTGTCGATCTCATGCTGCGTCAACGTCGGGTGCACGAGAAACATTACACTTGTTTCGCCGAGCTCCCGTGCTACCGGCAACCGGCTCGCCGGACGCCAGCCAGTATTGTCAAACGCCTTCTCCAGATAGACCTCGGAGCAGGAACCGGAAAATACCGGAACGTCTCGTGCCGAAATCTCCGCCAGAATACGATCACGATCCCATCCGGCCTTGAGAGCCTGAGGCTCGACAAACACGTAGCACTTATACGCCGCGTGAACACTGCCCTCAGGCATGATTGGCACACGCAAGCCTTTGAGTTGGCTGGCGCACTCCCATATCTGCCCGGCATTCGCCAGCCGGCTGGCCTGCCAGTCGGTCATGCGCTTGAGCTGAATCCGACCGATGACGGCCTGAACTTCGAGCATTCTCCAGTTCGTACCGAAGCTTTCATGCAACCAGCGAAAACCAGGAGGATGGTTACGTTCGTAGACAGCTTCCCAGCTTTTGCCATGATCCTTGAACGACCACATGTCCGACCACAACTTACGATCGTTGGTTGTGACCATTCCGCCCTCGCCACCTGTGGTCATGATCTTGTCCTGACAAAAGGACCAGGCAGAGATATGGCCAATTGACCCCACCGGGCGCCCCTTGTAACGGGCGCCATGGGCCTGGGCACAGTCTTCGATCACTTTAAGGTCGAATTCCTCGGCCAGGGCCATGATCGGATCCATATCGCAAGGCCAGCCAGCCAAATGCACACAGATTACGGCCCGGGTGCGAGGAGTCAGTACAGCGCGGATAGTCTGCGCGTTGAAGTTTTGCGAATCGCGATCCACATCGGCGAAAACCGGAACAGCCCCGGCATTCACAATGCTCGAGACGGAAGCAAGAAACGTGCGTGAGGTGACAATCACTTCATCGCCAGCACCGATACCCAACGCCTTCAAGGCAAGGTCCAGGGCAACCGTTCCGTTAGCCAGGCCGATGGCGTATTCGGTGCCCGCCCATGCAGCGAACTCCTTCTCAAACTCACGCCCCTGTGTACCGGTCCAGTAGTTGACCTTATTGGACAGAATCACATCACGTACGGCGTCAGCTTCCTCTTCAGTAAAAGAAGGCCAAGGAGAAAATGGTGAATTCAACACAACCAGTACCCGTCAGTTTTCATTCGAAAATATGAAAGACTCGTCACTACGAGCCCCGTTGCAATTCGCTCAATCCGCTGTTCGCGCGGCGACGACTTTTCAAGAGCCGTCCAATAACCTGGCCGGCACGCCGGCGACCGTAACCTTGTCTGGCACGTCTCTGACAACTACGGCACCCGCACCAACCATGACCTGTGAACCGATGCTCACGAGTTGTCGTATGCAGGCACCTATGCCAATCCAGCTCAGATCCTGTACGCAGACGCCCCCTGCAAGCCGGGCGCCGGGGCTGATGTGCACACACGACCCCAATAGACAATCGTGGTCGACACTGCTGCCCGTATTGAGAATAGCGCCCCTGCCAACTTTGGCATCGGCGTTTACCACCGCGCCAGCAAACACCACCGACCCCTCACCAAGCGTGGCATACCGGCTGACGGTTGAATCCGGATGGCGCAGCGTTACCAGCGTAGCGCCTGCCGCCTTCATCTGGTCCAGTTTTGCCTGGCGAACCCGATTATTGCCGATCGCCACCAACACACCGTCATATTCATGCACAGCCGCCAACAGTCTCTCGGTGTTGCCTACGACGCTCCAGGCACCATTTCGAAGCAAACCGGGCCAGGCGTCATCAAAGAATTCAATCGTGTCCCAACCGCAGCATTCGGCCGTATCCGCGACGACTTTGCCATGGCCGCTTGCACCCAGCACCGCAAGGCGGCTCATGGCTTGGAGCCCGTGAACTTCGATGCTGTAGCTTCGCCTTCGGCACTGATACCGTCACGCACCAGAACTTTCTTGATCGTCAGGAAAATCACCTTCATATCCAGCCAAAAAGACTGATTATCGACATACCAGGTGTCCAGCTTGAACTTTTCTTCCCAGCCTATTGCGTTGCGCCCGTTGACCTGTGCCCAGCCGCTGACGCCAGGGCGAACCTCATGGCGACGATATTGTTCGGCGCTGTAGAGAGGCAGGTATTCCATCAGCAACGGTCGCGGGCCCACCAGGCTCATATCGCCCTTGACCACATTCCACAACTCGGGCAATTCATCCAGGCTGCTGGATCGCAGAAAACTGCCAAAGGCTGTCATGCGCTGGGAGTCTGGCAAAGGCTCACCGTTTGCGTCATGAGCATCACGCATCGTACGGAACTTGATCATTTCGAACGGTTTGCCATTCCGACCTGGTCGAACCTGACGAAACAGAACGGGAGATCCCAATTTCTTGCGAATGTTCCAGGCAATTACTGCTATGACCGGAGAAAGCAGAATTAGTCCAAGCAACGACGCAAATAAATCAAAACCACGCTTGATCATCTGGCAACACCCTCCAGCCAATCCACAAACCGGTCAGCCAATTTACGTCGGTCAAACTCTCTGACCGCCAATTCTCTGCCTCGTGCGCCCTTCGCCCGCAGCTCGTCACGATCATCTGCCGCCTGTATCAACGCATCTGCGAAAAGCGCAGCATCATCTGGAGGTACGACAAAACCGCAGTTCTCGGTGGAAATCATCTCGGCGAGCCAGCCCGGGTAGTTATTTAAAACAGGCAACCCTGACGCGATATAGTCGAAAAACTTGTTAGGCGACGTTCCGTAGTAAAAGGCCGGTACGTTTGCCAATATCTGCAGCCCCAGGTCCGCGCTGGCCATCAAACCGGACAACCGGGCCTTGTTCACCGGGTCATGAAATATCACATTGTCCAGTTGCTCTTCCGCTGCACGCTTCTGAAGCGCGGGCTTGAGCTTGCCCTGCCCGATCAAAACCAGCCGGATATCATCGCGCTTACGCAGTTTAAGCTCTCGAGCCGCATCGAGCACCGCGTCCAGCTTGTTGGCCACTCCATGAGTACCCGCGAAGACCGCTACCAGATGGCTTTTATCCACTCCAGCCGGCAACCATGGCTCAGCAGGCGTGTTGAAAATATCAAGGTCACAACCGTTTGGGATCATTTCGATTCGATCACGCGCCACACCGCGGTGCGCAATGCCATCCACAATACCTGGAGACAATCCAATGACCCGGTGAGCCGAGCGATAACTTGCCCACTCAAGAAAAGACATGGCGGCAAGGATTACCGGATTACGAATGACGCCCATCGCTTTCGGCAGCTCGGGCCAGAGATCCCGGACCTCAAATACAAACGGCTTATTGCGAAACCACCGGGCGAATATCCCGGGGATACCGGCTGTCAATGGCGTCGTGGTCGCAAAGACCAGGTCGTAACGCTCGGTTAGCGCAATACCGATACTGCGCACTGCAAACTTTAAAAAGCTGAGCGCTCGAACGAACAGGCCATCGCTGTTGGAGTACGCCAGGTCAAATTCGATGATCTCGATACCGTCGACGGTACCTTTGCGTTTTCCACCAACGAAAGGGCTTTCCAGCCCCGTTTGGCCACCACCGTAGCTGCCGCAGACCATCGTCACCTGATGCCCCCTCGCAACCAGGCGGCGGGCCATCTCATAGGACCGGATACCGGTCGCTCCTTTCGGAGTAGAAAAATGCTGATGAAAATAAAGGACTTTCATGTCTACCAGTGATACTCCGTAGTCAAAACGCCCGCCGAAGTCACCTCAACCTCAAGCACCGGCACTTCAGTTTTTTGTAAGTAGTAACGAGACTCCCAACCCTGGACGAGCGCTCGTCGCACGATAGGCATGCTGCCTGCAACCGACAATCGATGGGAGCCGTTGGTCAGGACGTCGCCCTCAAGCCGCCAGTCCCCCGGCTGCAAACGCCAGCGTAGAACTGCACGATCCTTGAATCCGCTAAATTCATCCCTGACCAGCATGCCGGTGTCGCTCAGGCTCACATGCCGCTTATGACGGACGCCGTTACCGTCGATATACGTGGCGCCGCAGGCGCTTGTTCCAGCCTGCTCAACCAGGCTTTCGACCTGGCGCGTACGCAACCACTCCCCGAACAGAAACCGGCTGAGCCTCGGCATCTGGTCTCGCCCATCAAATTGAAGGGTGTTGTGGCTGGCGGTACCCGGAAAATAACTCAGCCACTGGGCAGAGGTGTTGTAGCTGAAGGTACCTGCATCCCGGAGCAGGTTAATGCCTGCACGCCATAGATCCACATGCAGGGCATCGGCCTGGCTGGGGCGAAACCGGAAGCGCGGGTAGCGCAATACAGCGAAGGTTTGTTCACGCCGCAACAATGCATAACCACCCTGATCAAACAGCTGGCTACCTGGACGCTCCGCTACCGCCGATGGGCCGGGCAGCAGCAGCCATTGCAGTGGCAAATCCCATTCACCTGCCGCCTCATAGGCTCTCTTTCCGGCAAACAACGCCATGGACAACTGGACCGAAGGCCTGAAGTCGCGATAGTCCGTATCCGTCAGTGGCAGCAGCCGGGCACCATCATTTGCGCCAATGTTCGGAGCATCTCCAGTGTGCTCGTCGACCAACGAAAATAACCAATGCGCGGCTGTGCGAGCCCTGAGTTGGAACGTGGCGGAGAACGCCGGGAGCCCCAGCTTGTTTCTCCAGATTTCAACCATGGAAAATGTGTCGAGCATCACCCGATGATAATTGACGGAGTACTGGCTGAAACTGCCATCTTGCTCGATCAGCCGAGCGGCCCGGTTTTCGAGCCATTTGCGCCCCAATCGCTGCCAGCGTTCGCCCTCGGGGCAACCGCTTGAGGTCAACCAACTGCCGCCGACAAAAAGTGCAGCCGCCTCGGAAGTCCCGTGGTTATTGTCCTGAGCCATCGCATAGCTCAGCGTCGGCTCGATACGCTTGAGGTGCAGTCGGACCAGATCCACAAGCCCCGGCAACGGGTTGGCAAACTGTTCGACAATGACCGAACTCATCGCCAGGTGCAGGACACGAATGGACGCCTCCTGACCGCACTTCCAGTTCGGACCGCAATAGGGAGGATTGTTGACACACCAATCCGTCAACCAACCGTTTAACTGCGCCGTCCCTGAAGACCCGCCAACACAGGACTTCTGGGCAAAGACCAACGTCCAGTCAAATCGCGAAGCTTCCCAGATATTCTTGATATCACCGACAGCGGCATCAAAATCAGGAATCCGCCACCATTCCCGGCCGGGATCAGGCACTCGAACTCCATTCAGCGGATTCAAATGCCAGTCAGGGGGTGCGTCCGATACCGGGCACTCCCAGAACCCGAAATACCGGACCTGGGAATCCCATTGGGACGCACATGGCAACGAGCCGGCCTGCCTCGCACTTTCCGCAAAAAACGGGCCTTGAGGAATTTCAGCCCGAAGGCGTCGGACCGGGTTCAAGCCAGTCTTGACCCCGAGCCGATACGTCAATGCACGCGCCAGATTGCCAAAACCGAGAGCTATCGCAGTTTTGGCTTTAACAAGAAGAAGGCTCATTGCTCGCGCAGAATCCGGGCAACTTCAATGCTCACGCGCGCCACTTCGAAAATCTCATCGGAAGTGATCGGCGTGACCGCCCCGTTTTGCACCGCTGCCAGGAAAGCTGCAGCGCACTCGCTTTGCCCCTTGTTCTGTTTCCAGAGATTCAGCTTGCTGAAGCCCGGCCAGCCGAAACCCTTCAACTTGCGGAAGTTATCCAGTTGCAGGACGCGTCCGGCAGCGAAAACTTCAACTCGCTCTTTTGGAAAGCTTGAAGCGCCATTGGCCAGATAGAGGATGGTGCCGAAAGAGCCATCCTCAAACCCCAGGGTGATCGCCGCTTTATCTTCCGTAATGGCAACAGCAGGCGTATCGCCCATTCTGCGGGCCTGGATCGAAACAATTTTGCTGCCCGCGAGAAAACGCATCAGGTCGATGAAATGACACGCTTCGCCAATAATGCGCCCACCGCCGACTGACGGGTCCTGGGTCCAGTGATTTGCGGGAATCGCTCCGGCATTCATCGTCATGATGAAAGACTTGGGCTCTTTTACAGCCGAGAGCAACGCCTTCATCTTTTGCACCTGCGGCGAAAAGCGTCGATTGAACCCCACCATCAAATGTGGCTTGAGCCCTTGTTCGACAGCCTTTCGATAGGCCTCTTCAACCGTTGCCAGATCCTGGGCTTCAATGGCCAATGGCTTTTCGACGAACACATGTTTACCCGCCTCCAGCGCTTGCGCGACAAAACGGGCATGGCTGTCGTGCCGGGTGACAATTGCAACAGTGTTGATCGTGCTCTCGCCAAGCATCGCACTGATATCAGTCGAGGCTTGTGCAAATCCGGCCTTGCTGCCGTGTATTACACCGTTGATGCCACCGGCAGTCACAATCGTATGGAACTGAGCCCCTGCGGCCTTGAATGCCGGTATCAGCATTCTTGATGCATAGTTTCCTGCACCGATGAAGCCCACCACGGGTTTGACCGGGTCGAAACTGGCTACCGCACCAGGTGCCAGCACCACTTCCTTGATGTTTCGCTCGGTCTCTTCCGAGGTGTACTGAAGAATGATGCCCAGCGCCGAATTATCCGTCGTAAGCGTCTGATAGGCATCCGCGGCGTCTTCGAATGCAACCCGATGGGAGATCAACGAGTTGACCTCCAATTGGCCGCTGGCGAGCATGTCCAGGACGGCTTCGAAGTTGCGCTGCTCAGTCCAGCGAACGAAACCTATCGGGAAGTCGTTGCCTTGATCTTCGTAACTCGGATCGTAGCGCCCGGGCCCGTAAGAACATGAAACCTGGAATGTCAGTTCCTTCTCATAGAAGTCGGCTCGACTCAACTCAAGCCCGGTTACCCCTACCAGAACAATGCGCCCACGCTTACGGCACATGTGTGCCGCCTGGGTGACCGGGTCGGACGACTTGGTCGACGCCGTAATGATGACGCCATCCACCCCTCTTCCGCGGCTGAATGTCATTCCCGCCGAAACAACATCTTCGCCCTTGCCGGGGTTGCAGGTTTCGGCGCCATAACTGCGAGCCAATGCCAGCTTTTGCTCATCGAAGTCAACGGCAAGTACCCGGCAGCCTTGAGCCCGCAGGAGCTGGACCGTCATCAGTCCGATCAGGCCTACGCCGGTGACTACAAAGGTTTCACCCAATGTCGGCTGAGCCAGACGAATGCCCTGCAAGCCGATGCTGGCAAGCACCGTAAACGAAGCGGCTTCGTCGCTGACCGAGTCCGGAATCAAGGCACACAGATTCTTGGGAACAACAACGATATCGGCATGAGGACCATTGGAAACCACACGGTCGCCCGGCTTGAACCCGGACACATCATTGCCCACGGCACCCACAACACCCACGTTGCAGTATCCAAGCGGCAACGGCTGCGCAAGCTTCGAGCGAACGGCTTCCACCGTTGTCGCCAAGCCATCGGTCTGGACCTTTTGCAGAACCATGCGGACCTTGTCAGGTTGCTGGCGAGCTTTTTCCAACCAGTTGGCACGGCCAAACCCTACCAGCATGCGTTCCGTGCCAGCAGAAATCAGCGTATTGGTTGTATGGATCTTTAGCGTGCCACTACGAACGGCGGGAGCGGGTGCATTAACCAATGACGTCTCACCGCTAGCCATGTTCTGAACAACCTGCTTCATGCATTCACACCAATAAAGTTAAAAATTCACTCATCACTGAGAAACTTGTATAGAGCTATGTATCCTACCATCGGATAAGGCCGTGGCGTCGCCGCCCACTCAACCGTCGAGGGCGAAATCGCCGTCCAGATACTGTTTGCACCAGAGTTCCATGCAAACGATGCCGAACAACGTATAAGCAGCGTCTATCCGGCCTGAACGATCTGCTTCGATCAGATGCGCCACCGCCTTGGGATCGAATATCCCCCTTTTCAGCAGGGATGCAGGAGAAAGCACCTCATCGACCAAAGGCTTCAGGCGTCCTTGCAACCAGTTGCGAAGCGGTACGCCGAAGCCCGTCTTGGGCCGGTAGATGACGTCGTGAGGCAGATAGGGTTCCATGGCCTTCTTGAAAATCCATTTCCCTTCCCGGCCTTTTTGCTTGATATCCGATGGCAGTGAGCCAGCCAGGCGGACCAGGTCAAGATCCAGCAGCGGCACACGCACTTCAACGCCCGTCGCCATACCCATCTTGTCGGTGTAGTTGAGATTGTGATCGGTGAGAAAATGCTTGCACTCCAGGGTGAGCATTTTATCAAGGGGCGTGGCATCCGAAGGCAGCCGCGAAAGTGTTTCTCGCATCGGCGCAAACAGATCATCGGCCGCCAGCTGGCGTCGCAAGTCTGGCGCCAACAGGCCATACGCCTGTTCAGGTTCAAGCCAGAGGAAATAACTGATCAAGCGATCATCAGCAGGCAAGTCCGCATAGCGAAAAGCCTTCCCGAGACGACGAGACAGCGGAGAGGATGCAGGAAGCAGGTTTGAACTGCTGGCCAAAACCGAACGCAGCGGTCGAGGCATTCCGCCCCACCAACGCTCTTGCGCCAACGCGAAATGACGACGATAGCCCGTGAAAATGTCATCTCCCCCAGCACCCGACAGCAGAACCTTGATGCCGTTCTGGCTTGCCAGTTCCGAGATGAACAACGCATTCAGCGCCGCCGGATCCGGCGTAGGTTCATCGAGCAGATAAACCATTTCAGGCAGACGATCCATCATCTCATCGCCGACGCCTACGACATGCAGGTCGACATCCAGATGCTTGGCAACGCGCTGTGCGTACGGAAGGTCATCGGCGAACCCCTCGTTCGCAGTGGAGCCGTTGTCTACACGGATACTGAAGCACTGCAACCGCCCCTTATCGCGCATTTCCTGCGCTGCGAACGCGACGATGGCACTGGAGTCCAAGCCGCCTGACAAGAATGAACCCAAGGGTACGTCGGACACCAACTGACGCTGGACGGCAGTCCTGACGGCATCGGCGACATCAACAGCGACATCAGCAACCGTTTTTGTCAGGGGTTTCTCGGAAATCGGCAGTTCGTAGTAAAACCAACTCTTCTCGATATGCCCATTACGGACGCATAACGCTTGGCCAGGTAAAACCTTTTTGATATCCCGCACGATCGTCCGATCACCCGGCGACCAGAGAAAACCAAGATGCGCGAGTACGGCTTGCGGGTCGATTTCAGTTTTACTGAAGCCGCCTCGGATCAAGCCCTTCATTTCACTTGAAAATGCAAAACAACCATCACTGGAATGGATATAGAGGGGTTTGACGCCCATCTGATCTCGAGCCACCCAAAGCGTTTCAGTGTCGCGTTCCCAGAATACGACCGCGAAAATCCCGTTCAAGCGGTTTAAACACTCAATCCCATAACGACAGAACAGTGCGAGCAATACTTCGGAGTCGGACTGGCTGGAAAAATGATCACCCGCCGCTTCGAGATGAGCCCTTAACTCCCGAAAGTTATAGATTTCACCGTTAAACACCATGACCACTCGCCCATCGGCAGAGACCATGGGTTGGTGACCGGCGGAAGTGGTATCGAGAATGGAAAGGCGCACCTGGCCCAACCATACACCAACGTCGGTATCGGCCCAGACGCCTTGATCATCAGGCCCACGACGTCGAATAAACGAAAGCGCTGAAGAGAAGTCAATAGATTCCCGCGTTCCGTTGTGAATGTAGCCCAAAATTCCGCACATATCAGTTTCTCTAGATTGGGTTATTGACTGGCTCTTCGCGCTTTGAGCTCAAGAATAAAAAAGGAAGCCATATAGACGCTATGAGAAGAGCGACCGACGCCAATTCCCCTCGAAAAAGGTGAAGCAGGGAGGCGATCGCCAATGCATAAAGACCTAACGCTCGGTCGCTTTGAGGGTTATAGACAACTGCGCCATAAAGCCGCCCACCTATAACGCCAAGAAGAAAACCGCCGAATAGTACGCCCAGCGTGCCAAAGTTCATATAAAGCTCACCAAAAATACCTGGCGGCAATGTCGTACCTTCCATGAGCCATTTATCTGGCCAAAAGGCACCTGTAAACACCCCGGCTGCGGTAAGTGGCTTATTCGGGAAAAGACCCGAAGGTATTAAAATCAATACAACCATCAGCAGCGTCGTGCCATTCTGCCATTCCAGCCTCTCGGGCATAGCATCTATGAGCACAGTCATGGTCTGCAACTGCATTAGATTACCCGTAAACTGAGTCGCCAAAAAATGAATGAACGACAGGAAAACACCTTGATCTTCGTTAATGAAAAAGAATCTACCTGTCGCGAGAAACTCCTGCTTAAACAGGTGATAGGTCATCAGCGAAACAAACATCACCACCCCAAGCACCGCTCCTTTTACAAGACTGACACGCTTAACGCGGTAATGCCGAACTATAATCAGCGACAATACGATAATAAAAATTGTCGATTTCTGACCCTGGAGAGCGCAAATAAACAAACCGCCCAAAAAATATAACCAGAAGCAAAACCGCTCGGAAAGTGACTTCTTCCCGGCCCGGGTCAACCGTATATACCAGGCCAGCGAGACAGAGAGCAGCAAGTTCTCCAAGAGGAACAAGCCGTTCAAACCTGCAAACGCCCTTATCCTGTCACTGGCACCTTGAAGCAACCCCGAGACCCCGCCTAGGATTACAAGAATAGTTGTAAACGCCAACAGCGCCACTAACGAAAAACCTAAGGCCCGTTGCGAAAAAATCCTTGGACTTACTATGTAGCGTATCCCGACGGGAAAATTAAAATGCGTTTTCCGTCCTAACCAACACCCCATCAAAACAAAAATCAAAGCCCCGGCATACAGCAAAATGGCATAGTCAATAGAACTCTGCTTATCGAAAAAGGCAAACTCCCAAAACTGACTAAACCCATCAAACCCCATGATAAAGGGATATAATGGGACAATAACGCCTGCAAACCAGATCACCAAAAAGAAAAAGCCAACGCCAAAACAATCAAACGCTTTTTTTTCAAGCGGGACTCGCAAGTGCTCAGGCCCTAAATATTTTTCTTCCAAGGTATCAACCTCTTGGGTCATAAATCAGCGAGGCGGACTCTCACCGCAATCAGAAGCAGCACGGCGGACAAAACAGCACCAACCACATACCCCAAAACGCCAGCCCAAGCATCCAAAACAGGGATACCGACGTATAGAATTAAAAGAACAAGCAAGCCCTCTACAATATTGGTTTTAAGGCTTAAACTAAAAACACGCAATGCGACCAGTATTGTACCGCAAGCAAGAGCCATAGCCTTCAAGGGCAAAGTCAACGCCAACACAATGATATACATGGCCGTCTGCTTATAAACACCGCCCACACACACCAACCATATACAAGAGCAAAGGATCAACAGCAAAGCAACCGTGGATGAGATCTTTAACATGCTTTTTGAGAATGCATGATACCTTTCGCGCAACTCGCTTTTATCATGGATGACCTCGACCAACTCAGGAAGGGCCCTTTGTGCAATGATTGCCAATGGCAGCAAGCCAAGAATAAGGCTCAATATAGCAATACCAAAAAAACCGATCTCGTCGGTTTTCACATGATAAGCAGTCAACATCAGGACAGGCAGACTATCCACTAACAGACGAACAAACAGGCTGGCATTGACAATGACACCGGACTTGGCCGTTGTCATTAATTCGCGCCCGTTCACCTGGCGAAAATCAAGCGCCAGAAAAATATGCGCTCGCAGTTTCCACCAAACGGCAGCGAGACAAAAGAACTCACCAAGATAACGAGCGGCCATCCAGCCCTGGATACCATACAACTTCGTCAATACAACATGCAGAATAACGCCCGCCCCGGTAACCAGCATCAGAACGAAGTAGATCTCGCGTATCGCCTTCGCCCCCTGAGCAAAGCCAGTCGTTACACGAAGCAAATTAGTCAACAGCACCAAGCCACAGGTTGTAAAAACATAAGAACTAATCGCAGAGGTCAGCACAAACTCATGGGCGACGTATATACCAGCAATCACGACACCTGAAGCGATTCCGACCAACAAAAACACTTGCCGAAGCACTTCACTTTGACGAGAAGTACCATGACTCGCCGCCGTATCGCGAATCGCGATGCTTTGCATGCCCAAACTTCCTGCCAGTACGACAAGAGCAATAATTGTTTCCAGCGAGCGCACCACACCGACGACCGACGGATCAACCCAAGGCGTGATCAAAAACTGACTTATTATTACCCCACCTTGAATACAGGCAGTAATAACGATCAGCTGTAACAGCTTCGAACTTTCAAACATGCTGATCAGACGATTCAACACACGCTACCACCATGAATCTTTATAAACACTATCAACGAAGCTCTCCTTTATTTCACCAGCGACAAGGAATCCAGGACATTTTTAAGCGCCACACGACGAGCTGCGATGGAATAATTGGAAGAAATCCACTGATGCCTGGCTTTGGCATCTTCAGCGCAAGTCGGCGTGGCGACAACCGTCTCCATGGCTGCAGCAATTTCTTCCTGGCTATCTGGTTGAACCCAGTAAGCGAAGTTACCCGCGACCTCAGGCACGGCGCCCCGAGGCGACGTGATCACTCGCGCGCCACACGCCAGCGCTTCGCCGATCGCATGCCCGAAACCTTCATAGAGCGTTGGTTGAACATAGGCCAGGCAATTGCGGTAGTGGTGCAGCTTTTCTTCATCGGAAATCATCCCGACAAACTCCACCTTGTCTGCCACACCCAGGCGCTGCGCCAGGTCTTTTAGTTCCTGCAGGTAGTCACCATGTTTGCCAGCAACAACCAGGCGAAGATGACTTGCGTTAGCCGAAACCTTTGCAAACGCCTCAATCGTCGGAATCAGCCCTTTACGAATGGCGTTCGTACGACTGGTCCAGGTCACCGTAAAAAAGTAATTCGATCCAACCGCCGGAAGCTCGCCAGGAGAATAGTAATCTGTATCAATCGCCAGCGTTGCGTACACGGGGTTTCTCACCGGCAGGTTGGTTGTGACTTCCTCACACTCCGATCTTGAGATGAACAGGTTTCGATCGGCTAATAACAGCGAGGTACGCAGCACTGCCTTCTGCCATAGCGGACGGTCCAGATAACACAGACCCGGGATTTCTTTCCGGCAGGTGGAGTAGTCAAAGGCCCCAGTTACAATTACCGGCCGACGACGGAGTTTTCCGGCGAGCAACGGAAGCGGCGAATGCCCCCACCACCAACAAAAATAGAGATCCGCTTTCCAATCTAATGTGCCCGGCGTCCCGGACAGAACGACTTCGTGTCCGAGCTCCTTGAGAATTCGAATATCAACCCGATAAAACTCAACTTTATCAAACATCTCGCGCCAATTAGCGTGAGCGGACATATTAGCAAAAAAACATATACGCACAGTGCACCAACCCGTTACTTGCCAACCGTATTAAACGCGTGCCTTCTGCTGATACATTGACAGCAATGTATCGTGCAAACTAGGCACATTAATTTCACCTACCACATCAAAGAGCTTGGCCGGACTACCATAAAGCTCTTTAACTTCATCGTCCCTGACAAAGGCAGGATCAACTGTTATCGTTGGCCGATAACCTGCAATCTGTTCCATTTCATCAATCACGCTCAGTAAGGAAATGCTGCGCCCCGAGCAGATATTTATAAACTCACCACGTTGATTGGACGTCAACAGCCTTGAATAGGCCTCCACCACAAAACCGACATCAGACAAGTCGCGGGATACATCCAGATTGCCCAATCTGAGCTCCTTTTCTCCACGGGCAAATGCGCCCACGATCTTGGAGAAAACGAATGACTCCGATTGGCCGGGTCCAGTGTAATTGAATGGCCGTACCACCAATATAGGCATACGAGAAAACCACTTGCGGACAAGGGCCTCCATCGTCAGCTTGCTCAGTGCGTAATGATTAACGGGCTGCGGTTCACTGCTTTCTGAAATGGGCGATGAAATAGCGTTCCCGTAAATGTTTGCACTGCTCGCAATGATGATTTTTTCAACGACCACCTCAGCCTCCTTAATCGCATTAAGAAGGCTTTCTGTACCCAATACATTGACTCGGTAATATGACAAGGCATCGCTGCTGGTGACATGCGCCAGCGCGGCCAAGTGAATAACATGGGTGGGCTGAACCTGCTTTATCCAACCACTGAGTCGCGCCGTGTCATTCAGGTCCGCATCCAAGTGGTCAAACTCACAGGCCAGGCGCTCCCCACCAAGGCCGGCAACCCGCCAGCCGGCCTTGGTGAGGCTTTGCGCCAAATGCTTTCCAGTAAAACCCGAGAGCCCTGTAATCAGTACTGTCCGATCTTTACTTTGAAGTGCCATTGCGAACCCTTCTCAAGTCAGCTTCAACCATCAGCTGGCACAGTTGCTCCAGCGTCGTTTCTGGTTTCCAGCCTAACCGCTCTTTTGCAAACGAAGCGTCGCCAATCAACAACTCCACTTCCGCGGGTCGATAGAAGCGTGGGTTAACTTTCACCCGGGTGATGCCGGTACGACGGTCAACGCCGAATTCGTTCTCGCCACTTCCAGACCAATCGATATCAACCCCTACGGCCTTGAAGCTCATGGCAACAAAATCACGAACGGTTTCAGTACGGTTGGTAGCAAGCACAAATGTTTCCGGTGTGTCGATCTGCAACATCCGGTGCATGCCATCTACATACTCTTTAGCGAAACCCCAGTCTCGCTTGGCATCCATGTTTCCGAGTTCCAGCACTTGCTGCTCGCCCATTTCGATACTGGCTACAGCATCGGTAATTTTACGAGTAACGAACTCTTTTCCTCGCAGCGGAGACTCATGATTGAACAGAATGCCGCTGGTGGCAAAAATATCATATGATTCGCGATAGTTGATGGTTGTCCAATGCGCAAACAACTTCGCAACACCGTAAGGGCTGCGTGGGTAGAAAGGCGTGCTTTCAGATTGAGGAACAGCCTGTACCAGCCCGAACATTTCAGATGTCGAAGCTTGATAGAAACGAATCTTCGGATTTACTATTCGGATCGCTTCGAGCAAATTAAGCGCACCGACTCCGGTAATCTGCGCGGTTGTAATTGGCTGATCGAAGGAAACGCCTACAAAGCTTTGAGCCGCCAGGTTATAAACCTCGTCCGGGGCGCAATTCTGAATTAAACGAATAGTTCCGGAGAGATCAGTCAAATCAAATTCGACAAGATGAAGATCATCATGCCCAAAAACACCAAGTTCCTCTAATCGCCAGAAACTTACAGAACTTGTGCGGCGATAGGCGCCATAGACCTTATAACCCTTGGACAGCAGCAGTTCGACAAGGTAAGCCCCATCCTGACCTGTAACACCAGTAACCAGCGCATGCTTCTGCATCTGTACAACTCCTAAAAATTTAAGCCTTAAACACGTCCATAGGTATCGTCAAATCGAACAATATCATCCTCACCCAAGTACGTTCCCGACTGCACCTCTATGATCTCAAGAGGAATGGTGCCAGGATTGGAAAGGCGATGAACATGGCCAATAGGGATATAAGTACTCTGGTTTTCGTTCAGCTGAAAAACACGATCTTCACAGGTGACTTCAGCGGTGCCAGACACAACAATCCAATGCTCCGCCCGATGGTAATGCTTCTGCAAACTCAAGGTTGCTTTCGGCTTCACCAATATCCGCTTCACCTGAAAGCGTGAGCCCGAATCTATGCTGTCGTACCAGCCCCACGGGCGATGAACACGACGATGAAGCTTTGATTCTGGCCTGGCCTTGATATTCAACGCTTCGACAATAGCCTTCACACCCTGGCTACGATCTTTATCCGCAACCAATACGGCATCAGGCGTTTCGACGATAACAATATTTTCAAGCCCCACGGCCGTTACCAAACGGTGAGAGGCGTAAACCAATGTATTGGAGCTGGAGTCTATTATTACGTCGCCATGGGTAGCGTTTTGTTTTTCGTCCTTTTCACTCGAACGCCAAACAGCATCCCATGCTCCCAGGTCAGACCAACCGGCATCCATCGTGAGCATTTTCAACGTCAGGCCAGCTGAAGGCGTTTTCGCGCAATGCTCGATCACGGCATAGTCAATCGACTCAGGCGGTATCAGGGAAAACGCGTCAAGTTGTGGTCGAATAAACCCATTATCTTCAACTCGGCCCTTCCACGCGGCCTCAGTGGCATCGAAGATGTCACTTCTGAACGCGCCCAGTGCTTTCAACCAGACTGACGCGCGCAGCACAAAAATACCGCTATTCCAGAAATAGCTTCCATCTTCCAGGTATTTTTCTGCGGTTGTCCGCTCAGGCTTTTCAACAAACGCATCCACCCTCTTGACGGTAGAGGGGTCTGCCGAGTGGATATAACCATAACCCGTCTCAGGGCGATCAGGCGTAATCCCCAAGATCACAATGCTGCCGTCTTTCGCAACATCGACCGCTTTACTGACCGTGTCAGTAAAAGCTTGAATATCGAGAATCATCTGGTCGGCCGGGACAACGACCAGAACCGGGTCAATCTCCTCTCCCACCTCATCGCGCGCATAAAGCGCCGCCAACGTAAGCGCAGGGGCCGTATTGCGTCCTACCGGTTCAAGAATGACAACAGCTTTAGAAACGTTCATTTCCCGGATCTGGTCGAGACACAGGAAACGATGCTCATCGTTGGCAACGATGCATGGAGCCAATAAATCCGAGCCTTGACCGTCAATCTTCAACAGTCGGGCAATCGCCTGCTGAAACAACGTCTCCCGCCCCGAAATTGCCAGAAACTGCTTCGGGTAAAGAGTTCTGCTAAGCGGCCAGAGTCTCGTTCCCGAGCCTCCAGACATAATAACCGGAAGAATTTTCATACAAGCCAGATTCCCCGGGTATCAACAATCCGGCGACCCTCGAGAAGTGAAGAAGGAACACTTTTGAATGGCTTGTGATCCACCAGTAACAACAAGACATCCGCGCGCTCAAACGCTTCTTCTATTGTGCACAACTCAGCGTTCGGCAACGTCGCAGGCAGAGAATCAATATTAGGTTCTACGACAATAACCTTCCCGGCGTGCCGGCTTGAGATATTTTTCGTAATTTCCAGAGATGGACTTTCCCGCAGGTCATCAATATCAGGTTTGAATGCCAGGCCGAAGCACGCGATAACAATGTCTTTTTCCGACTTCCCGGGGTGACTCGACAGATGATCGGCCACAGCAGCATCAACTTTCTCCATAACCCACGACGGTTTTGAGTCATTGACTTCGCGTGCAGTTTGGATCAGTTTCGCCTGGCCTTCAGCCTGACTCACGATGAACCAAGGGTCGACGGCGATGCAATGCCCACCCACGCCAGGTCCTGGTTGGAGGATATTGACGCGAGGGTGCCGGTTGGCGAGCTTGATAAGCTCCCACACATCGACATCAAACTTATCGCATATCATCGACAATTCGTTCGCGAAGGCAATATTCACATCGCGAAAGCTGTTCTCGGTCAACTTGCACATTTCTGCTGTTCGGGCGTTGGTGATAATGCACTCGCCCTCCACAAACAATTTATACAGACGTGTGGCGGCTTCTGAGCACTTGGGTGTCATCCCGCCGATGACGCGATCATTCTGTACCAACTCGCGCAACACGTGACCGGGAAGCACGCGCTCAGGGCAGTGAGCCACGCGAATGTCCGACGCCTCGCCATGGGTCTGCGGGAACGTCAGGTCAGGGCGTGCTTCAGCCAGCCATGCCGACATCTTTTCAGTCGCACCCACGGGAGAAGTGGACTCGAGGATGACCAGATCACCCTTTTTCAATACTGGCGCAATGGATTTGCTTGCTGACTCAATGTAAGAAAGGTCCGGAGCATGACCATCCTTGAAAGGAGTGGGCACCGCAATCAAGAAGGCGTCCGCCGGCTCAGGTCGTGTACTGGCGCGCAGATACCCCTCGGTCACGGCCGCGTGCACGACTATGTCCAAATCAGGCTCAACGATATGAATCTGTCCGCCGTTGATCGTATCGACGGCCTTTTGATTAACGTCGACACCAATGACCTTTAACTTTCGCGCAGCAAAAACGGCTGCGGTTGGCAAACCGATATAGCCCAAACCAATTACAGAAATAGTGGAAAAATCCATGACCAAACCTTAATTTTTGAAAGTGGCTAGAGCATTAACAATACGCATGCAGGCGTGACCGTCACCATAAGGATTATGAGCAACGCTCATCTCCTCGTAAGCCTTCTGATCAAGTAAAAGCTCACGCAAGTGGTGAACTATCTTGTCCTTCTCTGTACCGACCAATCTGACGGTACCCGCCTCAATCGCCTCAGGCCGCTCGGTAGTGTCCCGCATGACCAGCACGGGTTTGCCCAAAGAAGGTGCCTCTTCCTGCACACCACCGGAGTCCGTCAGAATCAAGTACGACCGATTCATCAAATAGACAAAAGGTAGATAATCCAATGGTTCGATGAGGTGAATATTTTTTATACCAGCCAACAAACGGTTGACCGGTTCACGGACATTTGGATTCAAATGAACGGGGTACACGATCTCCACATCATCAAACTCATGGGCAATCGAAGCCAACGAACTGCAGATCCTTTCGAATCCATCGCCGAAGCTTTCACGCCGATGCCCTGTCACAAGGATGACGCGGCGTTGAGCAGGTAAAAATGCGAACTGCTCGGAGAACTTCTGTTTTAACTGGTCATTGGTCTCGAGCTTCTGTACGACCTCAAGCAGAGCGTCGATTACAGTATTCCCAGTCACATGAATCGCGTCAGGTGACACCCCTTCACGCAGTAAATTCTGTTGCGATCGTTCAGTAGGAGCGAAGTGAAGAAGCGCGAGTGCTCCCGTCAACTTTCGATTGGCCTCTTCCGGCCAGGGAGAATATAAATTTCCAGTGCGAAGCCCAGCTTCGATATGAGCCACAGGAATTTGCTGATAGTACGCCGCCAATGTAGTTGCAAAGGTCGTAGCGGTATCACCATGCACCAAGACGATATCCGGCCGATAAGTCCGGAAGACCTCTTTCATTCCCTGAAGAATACCAGTTGTCACGTCGGTAAGGTCTTGACCCGACTTCATGATATTAAGATCAAAGTCAGGTTCAAGTTTAAATAACTCTAACACTTGATCCAGCATTTCACGGTGTTGACCCGTGACGCAGATTTTGGCCTCAAAACGCTCATCTGCATTCAACGCTAAAGCTAATGGAGCCATTTTTATAGCTTCCGGTCGCGTACCGAAAACACTCAAGATCTTTAAAGTCATTAGATTACCAACGATTCCATATCATTATTTAGTCAGAGAATCAGTCTGGAAACCAGCAACGCTGCCATGCCCCTGCCTGACCTACCGATTACGCGCAAGCGAGTTTTCGCCGCTCCAACTGCAACCGCCTCTGCTTTGCAGCGCAGCATATCATCAACAAGCGTGCCAACATAACGCCTGGCTGGCTCAACCACACGCCCCATGAGACCCCATCATCCCCCCCTCAGTTCAGGACAGGACAAGGTTTTACCGCAACATTTGCGGTGAGCCGCTTCACCGCAATGGTGCGTCGCAACCTCTCATTGAAATTGGGCTTTTGGTTATTGCCCCACAGGAACCCGACCTATCCGAGATCGCAATTGGGCCCACGCTCGACTGTGCCATGCAGCTCGTTGCTAATCGCCGGCGCACCCTGCACGACCGACCTGGCCGAACGGTACGCCCTTATCAAATTCCGAACCAATACTAGCCATAAGCCATTAACCTGGAGACCGCACATAAAAATCCACATCAAACCGTATTAGGCGGTGCACCATCAACTATTAAACCAACAATACAAACCTGTGCAGGACGCTTGACGCCCGCACAAGTAAACAAAGATCAAATGCCGAAACGCCATGAAGACTCGACGCAAAGTCTTAGTAACTTTTGATAGCCGAGAAACCACCCAGGAATGCCCCTCGGCGGTTCACAGTTGCGCAAGCACGTAATGCAGGTTCCGTATGAAAGCAAGAAATACGGGCCCGAGGGGAAAACGCGTGAAGCCAAAAGCTTCACGGCCTTGGAGTTATTTTCGGTTTAACTTATTGCCAGGCTCTTGTTGCCGATCCAACTGAGCGACCGAATGGAGAAGTGAGCCTGCCGGCTCGTGCCCATCGCGCTCTGCATTGTCGCGAGCAGCACGTAACGCCTGCCTGACCAACGCAATACCAATCGCGACAATCGCCCCCAGGAGCAGGCCAAGAAAAATGATCAATGGACGATTCGGGCTCGACGGAACCAACGGCTCAAGGGCCTGCTGGTCAATACTCACCAGCCGCAGCTTCGCCAGGTCGATATTCAGGCTACTCAAACGGAAAATCTCTGTTCTCAACGGTTGAACGCCCGCAAGAAAGATATCTTCATTTTTTCGAGCATCCAGGACCTCAATCTCTCGGTTGGATGCGAGCAACTGAAGCTCCCTGGCGATTTGAGCGATGCGCGACTCGGTAAAATCATCCGACTTGCGTGACTGCAATGCAGCAAGCTCAGCCTTAAGCGCATCTACCCCCATAAAATAAAGTGGGATCTGCTGGTTGTTCACTTCAGTACGCATCACGCTACCGGCGTTCGTCACGGCCGATTCACCAAGTGAAGAAGGCGTAGCCGGCTTTTGAATGCCCAGGGAACGGGCAATCCCTATAGCCTCATTCAGCTGAGCAATACGGTCGCTACGCAAGGTTTTCAACTGCGAACGCAGCGCCTTCAATTCATCCTGCAATTGCGCGCGTTTCAACGAGTCAGCTTCTCGCAATGACGCTATTTTGGCTTCTTTTTCAATATCGTAGTTTGAACGAGCCGAATCGAGCTTGCCTTTAAGCTCCCTCAAACGGTTTTTAACGATCACATTCAAATCAGCCGTGACGCGTTCGCGCTCACTTTCGATAGCGTAGTCGACAAAGCCATTAAGAATAGAGACGCCGTCGACGCCTTTCGGATACATCATCTCGAGCTTGATGTAGGAACTCAGCGAATTTTTCTTATCTGCATCAGGAAGAATCAAACGAATAGAGTCATGATTGAACTCCTGAAAACTCTGCTCCAGAGTCTGCCCAGGACGAACAAATTTCTCGAAAAGCTTCTGGTTTTTCTTGAAATAGCTCAGGCGCGTATCATAAGAGTCGAGCGCTGCGCCCACTTTGAGGAGCGCGTCAGCCGGAGGAAGCTGATATATCTCTGATCGATTTAGCGCATCCAAATCATTAATCGCCGCAGGCCGCAAAACCGTGCTGACCTTATATACAGGGGCAGCTAAAAATGCGTAGGACGCCGCAATCAATCCCGCCCCGAGAGTGACGAAAAGCAGAAGTTTTTTTTGTTGCCAGACAGACGCGAAAAGTCGCACAAAATCAATTTCGTCGGACGATCGAACCGGGGGAGCACGGAAGCTACTACTCACAACAAAAACCTGCCTTCAAAGAGAAACTGCGGGCTCGTTATGCAGACAAGATTGTGTATTTTTATTTTAGTTATATGGCCGAAAAAACCCAGCGTCGCTGCCGGACTTTAGCGCACAAAATGCCTGTTATCGAGAACAGATTCCATTTTGCCATCTCACTGACATATTACAAGTCTTGACATATCTGTAGGAGTCTTCCTACACAGATAGGGGCAACCCTTATATAGGCCGCCCGAGAAGGACAGAAAAGCAAATTTCGTAGCCGCGAGACAATAGTCAGTGGTATCGCCGGACTTACCACATGCCGTTCACTCGACGTAACTGGTGCGCACCGCACCAAAAAAATCCGACGAACGGCTCGCGAGTGACACAATAACCATGGAAGCTCTACCCACGCCTTGCGGGCATGGACTTTTGACGTCGGCCCCACCCAACGATGACACTAAACAGCGGTCCCAGCAGCATTCCAATTATCAAGGCCACGACCACAAACACCGACACCGGCATCTGCCCGGTCACCCAGCCCAGGAATGAAAGAGACGCGCCCTGCTGGTTTTCCAGCACGAACCCCAACACTGCCAGCACGACAATTAGCATAGCCAGCACCAGAACAACGCGCTTAACCCCACGCATAACCTTCTCCTACCCCAAAAACAATCAGACGCTTTCTTCTTCGTCTTCGTTCACCCGATCGCGCAATTCCTTGCCCGGCTTGAAATGAGGCACGAACTTGCCATCGAGGCTGACGGACTGCCCGGTTTTTGGGTTGCGACCCACACGAGGCGCACGATAGTGCAGCGAGAAGCTACCAAACCCACGAATTTCAATCCGATCGCCGGTAGCCAGACATTGGGACATCTGCTCAAGCATGGTCTTGATGGCCAGCTCCACATCCTTGGATGAGAGCAGCCCTTGATGGGTGACAATTCGTTCGATCAACTCCGACTTCGTCATATTTTTCCCTTCTTTTTCAAGCAGCTAGGAAAAGCGCTTCGAAGGTTTTAGCATGACCGGAGGAATTTGAACAGCCCATGTATTGACTTATATTCAAAGACTTGGGGTGCAACTCGAAGAGAGTTGGCATTGCGCACCCCGACAGCCAGCTCTCGCTCAGTCTCACTGGAGGCACTCCAGCGCGATCGCTGCCAGATAGAGCCTATAAGCGCGAACGCGCTGCCAGCGCGACGACGGCGCTCCAGCCACAGAACGCCAAGGCGACGCTGCACACAACACCAAATCCCAGGCACAAAAAAGGGCGACCGAAGTCGCCCTTTTTCTATGGTCTGACAGAACTTAGTTCTGCTTTTCCATTTGTGCACGCAGCAGGTCGCCCAGAGTGGTAGGACCAGCAGAAGGCTCAGAGGTAGCTGGCTTGTCGCGCAGGCTCTGGATGGCTTCTTTCTCTTCAGCATCGTCTTTCGACTTGATGGAGAGCTGGATTACGCGGCTCTTGCGGTCAACGCTGATGATCTTGGCTTCTACTTCTTCGCCTTCTTTCAGAACGTTGCGCGCGTCTTCAACGCGGTCACGGCTGATTTCGGAGGCTTTCAGAGTCGCTTCGATATCGTCGGCCAGAGTGATGATGGCGCCTTTAGCGTCAACTTCCTTCACGATGCCTTTAACGATTGCGCCTTTGTCGTTCTCTTGAACGTACTCGGAGAACGGATCGCTTTCCAGTTGCTTGATACCCAGGGAGATGCGCTCGCGCTCTGGGTCAACCGACAGGATAACGGTGTCCAGCTCGTCGCCCTTCTTGAAACGACGAACAGCTTCTTCGCCCACTTCGTTCCAGGAGATGTCGGACAGGTGAACCAGACCGTCGATGCCGCCGTCCAGACCAATGAAGATACCGAAATCGGTGATCGACTTGATGGTGCCGGAGATTTTATCGCCCTTGTTGAACTGGCCAGAGAAATCTTCCCATGGGTTAGATTTGCACTGCTTGATGCCGAGGGAGATACGACGACGCTCTTCGTCGATGTCCAGAACCATAACTTCCACTTCGTCGCCGACTTGTACGACTTTCGAAGGGTGGATGTTCTTGTTGGTCCAGTCCATTTCGGAAACGTGTACCAGGCCTTCCACGCCTTCTTCCAGCTCTGCGAAGCAGCCGTAGTCGGTCAGGTTGGTAACACGCGCGGTGACGCGAGTGCTTTCTGGGTAACGAGCCTTGATAGCGACCCATGGATCTTCGCCCAGCTGCTTCAAGCCCAGGGAGACACGGTTGCGCTCACGATCGTACTTCAGAACCTTGACATCGATCTCGTCGCCAACGTTGACGATTTCCGATGGATGCTTGATACGCTTCCAAGCCATGTCGGTAATGTGCAGCAGGCCATCGACGCCACCCAGATCGACGAATGCGCCGTAATCGGTGAGGTTCTTGACGATACCTTTGACTTGTTGGCCTTCCTGCAGGGATTCCAGCAGAGCTTCACGCTCGGCGGAGTTCTCTGCTTCCAGGACGCTGCGACGGGAAACGACAACGTTGTTGCGCTTCTGGTCGAGCTTGATGACCTTGAATTCGAGTTCCTTGCCTTCCAGGTGCGTGGTGTCGCGCACAGGACGAACGTCGACCAAAGAACCTGGCAGGAACGCACGGATGCCGTTAACGTCGACAGTGAAGCCGCCTTTAACCTTACCGTTGATAACGCCCTTGACCACTTCTTCAGCTGCGAAGGCTGCTTCGAGAACAATCCAGCATTCAGCGCGCTTGGCTTTTTCACGGGACAGCTTGGTTTCACCGAAACCGTCTTCAACCGAGTCCAGAGCAACGTGAACTTCGTCACCGACATTGATAGTCAGGTCACCAGCATCGTTGTAGAACTGTTCCAGCGGGATCAGAGCTTCAGACTTCAGACCAGCGTGAACGGTTACCCAGCGAGCTTGGTAATCGATATCAACGATAACACCGGTGATGATGGAGCCTGCCTGAAGGTTCAGGGTTTTTAGGCTTTCTTCAAAGAGTTCCGCAAAGCTTTCGCTCATTTTAATTCCTGTTGATAAGGGCGAAGAATACGCCCATCTCCACACCCCAGACGGTGTGGGTCAGTTTCAATTAAAAGAAGCACCACAGGACTATGACTGGTCCCCTGCGGCCTTCTTGGTCACCCGGCGATATCGCGAATGGCGATCTCACTCAAGATGCGTTCCAGCACCTGCTCGATGGACAACTCCGTGGAATCCAGCTGTATGGCGTCAGCCGCCGGCTTGAGCGGGGCTACCGCACGCTGGGTATCACGCTCATCGCGTGCACGGATCTCATCTAGCAGACTCGACAGACTAACACCATCGACTTTGCCCTTCAACTGCAAGTAACGGCGACGGGCCCGCTCCTCGGCGCTGGCCGTGAGGAAAATCTTCAGCGGCGCCTCGGGGAAGACCACCGTGCCCATGTCGCGGCCATCGGCCACCAGACCCGGCGGTTCCTGAAAAGCCCGCTGGCGCTGCAGCAAAGCATCGCGCACCGCCGGCAATGCGGCGACCTGGGAAGCCCAGGAGCCGACCTGCTCGTTGCGCAGGTCGTCGGTCACATCGTCCCCTTCCAGGATGATGCGCTGGGGATGACCTTCGGTCGCCCCGACGAACTGCACGTCAAGATGCGCAGCCAGCAGCTTCAGCGATTCTTCGTTGGTCAGGTCGACGCCATGGTTACGGGCGGCAAAGGCCAGCAAGCGGTATAGCGCCCCGGAATCCAGCAGGCACCAGCCCAGGCGCTTGGCCAGGATGCCGGCGATCGTGCCCTTGCCCGAGCCACTTGGCCCGTCGATGGTAATCACCGGTGCTTTGATATTCACAATTGAGCCTCTTGGGCAACACGGATGCCGACTTGGGCACACAGTGTAAGAAAATTCGGAAAAGACGTAGCCACGTTGGCACAGTCATGGATACGAATCGGCGCAGCCGCTCGCAGGGAAGCCACGCTGAAGGCCATGGCAATCCGGTGATCGCCATGGGCGTGGACTTCACCACCGCCGATCACGCCACCATCGATAATAATCCCATCAGGTGTCGGTTCACACTTCACGCCCAGCGCAAGCAGACCGTCGGCCATGACCTGGATCCGGTCGGACTCCTTGACCCGCAGCTCCTCTGCCCCACGCAATACCGTCCGGCCTTCGGCGCACGCCGCAGCCACGAACAACACCGGGAACTCATCGATAGCCAGCGGGACCAGGGCTTCAGGAATCTCGATCCCCTTCAACGGCGCCGCACGAACACGCAAATCAGCGACCGGCTCACCACCCACTTCGCGTTGGTTTTCCAGGGTGATGTCCGCGCCCATCAGTCGCAGGATATCGATCACGCCGGTACGGGTCGGATTGATACCCACATGCTCAAGCAACAGCTCGGAGCCTTCGGCGATTGAAGCCGCCACCAGAAAGAACGCCGAGGAGGAAATATCCCCCGGGACCTCAATATGCGTCGCGGTCAGTGAGTGACCTGACTCAACCGACGCCGTAGCGCCCGCCACGTCCACCGGATACCCAAAACCACGCAACATCCGCTCGGTATGGTCACGGGTCGGCGCCGGTTCGGTAATCGAGGTTTTACCCTCGGCATACAACCCGGCCAACAACAGGCAGGACTTGACCTGAGCGCTGGCCATCGGCAATGCGTAGGTCAGCCCCTTAAGTGCCTGGCCACCGCGAATGGTCAGCGGCGGACGCCCTTCCGGCCCGGTCTCGATCACCGCACCCATTGCGCGCAATGGCTTGGCCACGCGATTCATCGGGCGCTTGGACAGCGAGGCGTCCCCCGTCAACACACTGTCGAAGCGCTGGGCCGCCAGCAAACCGGACAACAACCGCATGGAGGTGCCGGAGTTACCCAGATAGATCGGACCTGGCGCCGGCTTCAAGCCATGCAGGCCAACCCCGTGGATGGTGACGCGCCCATGGTGCGGGCCTTCAATCACCACGCCCATGTCGCGGAACGCCTGCAAAGTCGCCAGGGCGTCCTCACCCTCCAGAAAACCTTCGACTTCAGTGACACCGTCCGCCAGAGAACCGAGCATGATCGAGCGATGGGAGATCGACTTATCCCCAGGCACGCGGATCTGCCCGCTCAAGCGGCCACCGGGACTGGCGAGAAACACCAGGTCATCCGCGTTTACTGCAGCATCCATATAGGCCCGACGCGCCAGAATCTTGCTGAAATGCTCCCGTGCCACCCGCGCACGGGTGAACACGCCCAACAACTGGTGCCCGTCGCCAGCATCGACCGCGTCGCGCAAGGCGTCGAGGTCGCTGCGGAACGTGTCCAGGGTGCGCAACACCGCATCGCGGTTGGCAAGGAAGATGTCGTGCCACATCACCGGATCACTACCGGCGATCCGGGTAAAGTCGCGGAAACCACCGGCGGCGTAGCGGAAAATCTCGAGGTTCTCGTTGCGCTTGGCCAGCGAATCCACCAGGCCAAATGCGAGCAAATGCGGCAGATGGCTGGTCGCTGCCAGCACTTCATCGTGGCGCTCGACCTGCATATGCTCGACATCCGCCCCCAGCTCGCGCCAGAGCCGATCCACCACGGCCAGTGCCGCAGGATCGGTTTCATCCAGTGGTGTCAGAATCACTTTATGGCGACGGAACAGCTGCGCATTGGACGCCTCCACCCCGCTCTGCTCGGACCCGGCAATCGGATGCCCGGGCACAAACCGCGCAGGCATGCCACCAAAGGCCAGCCGCGCCGCACGCACCACATTGCCCTTGGCACTGCCGACATCGGTCAGGATTGCCTGGCCCAGATCCATGCCGGCCAACAGCGCCAGCAACTTCTCCATGGCCAGGATCGGCACCGCCAGCTGAATGACATCCGCGCCCTGGCAGGCTACAGCGAGGTCAGCCTCGCAACGGTCCACCACACCCAACTCCACCGCCAACTTGCGCGATTGCGGGTCCAGGTCCACACCGACCACTTCGCCACACAGGCCGCTTTCCCGCAGGCCCTTCGCAAAGGAGCCGCCGATCAATCCCAGACCGACCACCACCAGGCGACCGATCATAGGTACAGCAGGTTGCAATGCAGTGACATCAACCACGAGCCAGAACCTTGGCCAGCGCTTCGAGGAAGCGGCTGTTTTCAGCAGGCAGACCGATGGTGATGCGCAGGTGGTTCGGCATGCCGTAATTGGCCACCGGACGCACGATCACACCCTCGCGCAGCAAGCCCTGGAACACAGGAGCCGCCACTTGGCCGAGGTCGACGCAGATGAAGTTGCCCTTGGACGGAATCCAGCCCAGGCCCAGCTCACGGAAACCTTCCTGCAATTGCAGCATGCCGCTTTCGTTGAGGCGACGGCCTTCTTCCAGGTACTCGGTGTCCTGCACCGCAGCACAAGCCGCCGCCAGCGCGAGGCTGTTGACGTTGAATGGCTGGCGCACACGGTTCAACACATCGGCCACCACCGCAGTGGACAAGCCGTAGCCAACCCGCAGCGACGCCAGGCCATAAGCCTTGGAGAACGTGCGCGAGACCAGCAGGTTCGGATAAGCCGCGAGGAAGTCCAGGCCGTCCGGCAAGTCGCTGCCTTCGGCGTACTCGATGTATGCCTCGTCCAGCACCACCAGTACATGCTCCGGCACGTCCTGCAGGAAGTTATCCAGCACCTCGGCGCTGAACCAGGTGCCGGTCGGGTTGTTCGGGTTGGCGATAAACACGACACGAGTATTGTCATCGATGGCCGCCAGCATGGCTGGCAGGTCATGACCCCAGTCTCTCGCAGGAATCACACGCGCCTCGGCGCCAACGGCCTGAGTGACGATCGGATAGACCGCAAATGCATGCTCGCTGAACACCGCGTTCAAGCCCGGCGCCAGATAGGCACGGCCGACCAGCTCCAGAATATCGTTGGAGCCGTTACCCAGGGTCACCTGGCTGATATCAACGCGGCAGTTTTTCGCCAGCAGGGACTTGAGCTCAAAGCCGTTACCATCGGGATAACGGGTCAGCTCGGCCAGCGCCTCACGAATCGCGGCCAGCACCTTGGGGCTTGGGCCCATCGGGTTTTCGTTACTGGCCAGCTTTACGATCTTCGACGGATCCAGGTTCAACTCGCGCGCCAACTCGTCCACAGGCTTGCCCGGAACGTAAGGCGACAGTTGTTGCACGCCCGGCTGCGCCAGGGCGAGGAAGTTGCCACTCATGTTAAAGCCTCACAAAACCGCTTTCGGGTAGGAGCCCAGCACCTTGAGTGCCACGGCTTCCTGACTGATTTTCTCGAGCACACCCTTGACCAGAGGGTCGCGGTGATGGCCGACGAAGTCGATAAAGAACACATAAGTCCATTTACCGCTGCGCGAAGGACGAGTCTCGATTCGCGTCAGGTCAATCCCGTTATCGTGGAACGGCACCAGCAGCTCATGCAGCGCGCCGGGCTTGTTGCTCATGGAGACGATGATCGACGTCTTGTCGTCGCCGGTCGGCGGCACTTCCTGGCTGCCGATCATCAGGAAGCGCGTGGAGTTATCCGGGCGATCCTCGATTTTCTCGGCCAGGCGCGTCAGCCCATACAGGCCGGCAGCCATGTCGCCGGCAATCGCCGCCGAGTTCCACTCACCCTTGACCCGCTTCGCCGCTTCGGCGTTGCTGGACACCGCCACGCGCTCCACATTCGGGTAGTGCGCGTCCAGCCACTTGCGGCACTGGGCCAGGGACTGGGCGTGGGAGTAGATGCGGCTGATGCTGTCGGTCTTGGTGTTTTCGCCCACCAGCAAGTGGTGGTGAATACGCAGCTCGACTTCGCCGCAGATCACCATGTCGTGCTCAAGAAAACTGTCGAGGGTGTGGTTGACGGCACCTTCGGTGGAGTTTTCCACCGGCACCACGCCAAAATTCACCGCCCCGGCGGCCACTTCACGGAACACTTCGTCGATCGCAGCCATTGGCTTGCTGATCACCGCGTGACCGAAGTGCTTCATGGCCGCGGCTTGAGTGAAGGTGCCTTCCGGGCCCAGGTAAGCCACTTTCAGCGGCTGCTCCAGTGCCAGGCACGAAGACATGATTTCACGGAACAACCGCGCCATCTCTTCGTTGCCCAACGGGCCCTTGTTGCGTTCCATCACGCGCTTGAGCACCTGGGCTTCACGCTCCGGACGGTAGAATACCGGCACTTCGCCTTCAGCCAGGGAAGCCATCTTCACCCGTGCAACTTCCTGGGCGCACCGCGCGCGCTCACTGATCAGTTCCAGGACTTTCTCGTCCAGGCTGTCAATGCGTACGCGCAGGGCCTTGAGTTCTTGCTCAGACATTAGCCGTGTTCCTTTTCGAACTCTGCCATGTAAGCCACCAGCGCCTTGACGGCGTGGATATCGACAGCGTTATAGATGGAGGCGCGCATGCCACCTACCGAACGGTGGCCCTTGAGGTTCAACAGGCCGCGCTCGTCGGCGCCGGCGAGGAAAGGCTTGTCCAGGCGATCATCCGCCAGGCGGAACGGCACGTTCATCCACGAACGGTCGGTCAGGTTGATCGGGTTGCTGTACAGGCCGCTGGCGTCAATGAAGTCGTACAGGGTACGTTTCTTCTCTTCGTTGAGCTTGCCCATGGCAGCCACGCCGCCCTGCTCTTTCAGCCATTCGAACACCAGGCCCGACAGGTACCAGGCGAAGGCCGGCGGGGTGTTGTACATCGAGCCGTTATCGGCCGCGACCTTGTAGTTGAGCATGGTCGGGCACAGCGAACGCGCACGACCCAACAGGTCTTCACGGACGATGTTGACCAGGATGCCGCTCGGGCCGATGTTCTTCTGTGCACCGGCGTAGATCATGCCGTACTTGGACACATCGATCGGGCGCGAGAGGATGTCCGAGGACATGTCGCAGACCAGCGGGACATCACCCACTTCCGGCACCCAATCGAACTCCAGGCCGCCGATGGTTTCGTTCGCCACGTAGTGAACGTAGGCCGCGTCTTTCGACAGTTTCCACTCGTTCTGACCGGGGATGGCGAAGTAGTCGTAGGGCTTGGCCGTGCCTGCCACATTGACGTGACCGTAACGGGAGGCCTCTTCAATGGCCTTCTGCCCCCAGATACCGGTGTCGATATAGTCCGCAGTGCCGTCTTCCGGCAGCAGGTTCAGCGGGATCTGGGCGAACTGCTGGCTCGCACCACCCTGCAGGAACAGCACTTTGTAATCGGACGGGATGTCCAGCAAGTCGCGCATATCCTGCTCGGCCTTGGTGGCAATGGACACGAACTCATCGCTGCGATGGCTCATTTCCATCACGGAGAGGCCTTTTCCATGCCAGTCGAGGAGTTCACCCTGCGCGCGCTGCAGGACTGCTTCAGGAAGCGCCGCGGGACCGGCACAGAAGTTATAGGCTCTCTTGCTCACATCCAATCTCTCTGATCTGGTGGGACTGCAATCAACATCCCGCAACGCGGAACCCTGTAGGAGCTGGCTTGCCAGCGATGCAAACGACTCGGTGCTTCACTTGAATCGAGTTGATGCCATCGCCGGCAAGCCGGCTCCTACAAGAGCGGCGCGGCGTCGTATTTCAAACGGGACAACCAACAAGGGGGCGAATCTTCATCCGCCCCCTGTGTGTCCGCTTATTCCTGCGGTTCTTCTTCGTCTGCGGCAGCGTCGAGTGTTGGCTCGTCGACGCCGTCATCGGCATCGCCGATCACTTGCCCCTCGAGTGCAATCCCCTCTTCACCTTCCAGCTCCTCGCCTTCGACTTCCGATGGCTCCTGGACACGCTCCAGGCCTACCAACGTTTCGTCGCTGGCCAGCTTGATCAAGGTCACGCCCTGGGTGTTACGCCCCAGGCTCGACACTTCATCAACCCGGGTACGTACCAGGGTGCCCTGGTCGGAAATCAGCATGATTTCCTCACCATCCAGCACCTGGACCGCGCCGACCAGGCGGCCGTTGCGATCGTTGCTGACCATGGCGATAACGCCCTGGCCGCCACGCTTGTACTCGGGGAACTCGCTGATGGCCGTACGCTTGCCGTAGCCGCGGGCCGATGCCGTGAGGATCTCGCTGCCTTCTTCCGGGATCAGCATCGAAATCAGCTTCTGCCCTTCCGGCAGGCGCATGCCGCGCACACCGCGGGCGGTACGGCCCATGGCACGAACGTCGGACTCCTTGAAGCGCGTAACCTTGCCGCCGTCGGAGAACAGCATGACTTCACGCTCGCCGTCGGTGATGGCCGCGCTGATCAATACGTCGCCTTCGTCCAGTTCGAGGGCGATCAGGCCCACGCTGCGTTGACGGCTGAAGGATTCCAGCGGGGTCTTCTTCACGGTGCCTTTCGCAGTGGCCATGAAGATGAAATGACCTTCGGTGTACTCGTCTACCGGCAGCATGGTGGTGATGTATTCATCACTGTCCAGCGGCAGCAGGTTGACCAGCGGACGACCACGGGCAGCGCGGGACGCTTCCGGGATTTCGTAGGTTTTCAGCCAGTACACCTTGCCCTTGCTGGAGAACAGCAGCAGCGTGGTGTGGCTGTTGGCAACCAGCAGGTGAGCGATGTAGTCCTCATCCTTGACGCCGGTAGCCGATTTGCCTTTACCGCCACGACGCTGGGCCTGGTACGCAGCCAACGGCTGGGTCTTGGCATAGCCACCGTGGGAAATGGTCACGACGCGATCCTCTTCCGGGATCATGTCACCCAGGGTCAGGTCGAGACGGGCGTCGAGAATCTCGGTGCGGCGCACATCGCCGTATTCGGCGCGGATCACTTCCAGTTCTTCGCGGATCACTTCCATCAGGCGCACGGCGCTGTTGAGGATGCGGATCAGCTCGCCGATCTGGTTGAGGATCTCCTGGTACTCGGCCAGCAGTTTCTCGTGTTCCAGGCCGGTCAGACGGTGCAGACGCAGTTCCAGAATGGCCTGGGCCTGTTCCGGGGACAGGAAATACTTGCCGTCGCGCAGGCCGTATTGTGGGTCCAGGGTCTCCGGACGGCACGAATCGGCACCGGCACGTTCCACCATCGCTACTACGGCGCTGGATTCCCACGGCATCTTGATCAGCGCTTCCTTGGCTTCCGACGGCGTCGGCGAAGCCTTGATCAGGGCGATGACCGGGTCGATGTTCGACAGCGCAACAGCCTGGCCTTCCAGGATGTGGCCGCGTTCACGGGCCTTGCGCAGTTCGAATACGGTACGGCGGGTTACCACTTCGCGGCGGTGACGCACGAAGGCTTCCAGCAGATCCTTGAGGTTCAGGATGCGCGGGCGGCCGTCGATCAGCGCTACCACGTTGATACCGAATACGCTTTGCAGCTGGGTCTGGGCGTAGAGGTTGTTGAGGATCACCTCAGGCACTTCGCCACGACGCAGCTCGATCACCACGCGCATACCGTCCTTGTCAGACTCGTCGCGCAGCTCGGTGATGCCTTCCAGCTTCTTCTCTTTAACCAGCTCGGCGATCTTCTCGATCAGACGCGCCTTGTTCAACTGGTAAGGGAGTTCGGTGATGACGATCTGCTGGCGGCCACCGACCTTGTCGATGTCTTCGATGATCGAGCGGGCACGCATGTAAATGCGGCCGCGACCGGTACGGTAGGCTTCGATGATGCCGGCGCGACCGTTGATGATCGCGGCGGTCGGGAAGTCCGGACCCGGGATGTACTGCATCAGCTCATCGACGGTCAGCTCGGGGTTGTCGATGAGGGCCAGGCAACCGTCGATGACTTCACCGAGGTTGTGTGGCGGGATGTTGGTGGCCATGCCCACGGCGATACCGCTGGAGCCGTTGACCAACAGGTTGGGAATACGGGTCGGCATGACCGCCGGGATCATTTCGGTGCCGTCGTAGTTCGGCACCCAGTCCACGGTTTCCTTGTGCAGGTCAGCCAGCAGCTCGTGCGCCAGCTTGGTCATGCGCACTTCGGTGTATCGCATGGCCGCAGCGTTGTCGCCGTCGACCGAACCGAAGTTGCCCTGGCCGTCTACCAGCAGGTAGCGCAGGGAAAACGGCTGGGCCATCCGAACGATGGTGTCGTACACCGCAGTGTCGCCGTGAGGGTGATACTTACCGATCACGTCACCGACAACACGGGCAGATTTCTTGTACGGCTTGTTCCAGTCGTTACCCAGCTCGCTCATCGCGAACAGCACACGCCTGTGCACGGGCTTCAAGCCATCGCGCGCATCAGGCAGTGCCCGACCGACAATTACGCTCATCGCGTAGTCGAGGTAGGACTGTTTCAGCTCGTCTTCGATATTGACCGGGAGGATTTCTTTGGCCAGTTCGCCCATGAGAAGCCTGATTCCTTTTTCGGGTGAAACCTCGTCACATCCTATGGGACGAACGAAGCTCGCCGCTGCCGGCATGATGCCTGGCAACGACTTACGACAAATCAACGAGTTATGACACGGATCTGCGCATTAAAGGTTACCCCTTGGGGTGACCCTGGAAACCGCCGGATGTTATCACAATCGCCGCCACGCACCTATCCCCCTGATGCGCATGGAGCATAGTAAGTTGACGGATGACAGGCTTGACGGCGACGAGAGGGCCTTAGAGCTGGATCCAAGGGGATTTTTGCGGGCAAATTGCCTCAATGCAGGCGTTTACGACACATCAGTTGCGCCAACTTCGCCGTGTCGGGGCGTTCGACGATGCCTTTTTCAGTGACGATCACATCAATCAGGTCCGCCGGCGTCACGTCGAACACCGGGTTGAAGGCGTCTACATCAGCGGCTACGCGGGTGCCGCCGACTTCCAGCAGTTCACGGGCGTCGCGCTCTTCAAGCGGCACGTCATCACCGCTGGCCGCCATCAGGTCGATGGTTGAGCTGGGCGCCACCACCATGAAACGCACGCCGTGATGCATGGCGCACACTGCCAACTGATAGGTACCGATCTTGCTGACCACGTCACCGTTGGCCGCAATGCAGTCGGCACCGACGATCACCCAGGTCACGCCCTTGGTCTTGAGAATATGCGCGCCAGCCGAATCGGCATTCACGGTGACCGGGATGCCTTCATTGGCCAATTCCCAGGCCGTCAGCCGCGAACCTTGCAGCCAGGGCCGGGTTTCGTTGGCGTAGACCCGTTCCACCATGCCTTCCAGGAACGCTCCGCGAATCACCCCGAGCGCGGTACCGACGCCGCCGGTAGCCAACGCACCCGCATTGCCATGGGTCAGGATCGCCTGGACATTGCCCTGGTGCTTGCGGATCAGCTCTACACCCAGCTGCGCCATGGTCAGGTTGGCTTCACGATCACTTTGGTGAATCGCCACCGCCTCGGCCTCCAGCACCTTCAACGGATCGGCGTGTTTCTTGAGGCGATCGAGGCAATCGCGCATGCGCTTCATGGCCCAGAAAAGATTCGACGCGGTCGGGCGGGTATCCGCCAGCAGCGCGTAGTCCTCTTCCCAGGCGGCCTGCCAGTCATCGCCCTCGGCGATGTGGGCACGAGCGGCCAGCACCAGGCCATACGCCGCACTGATGCCAATGGCCGGCGCACCGCGCACCACCATTGTGCGAATGGCCTCGGCCACCTCGGCAGCACTGGTGCAGGCGACCCAGGTTTCTGCAGACGGCAAAATACGCTGATCGAGCAGGTACAGTGCGCCATCACGCCAGTCGATGGCCTTCACTTTCTCCGCAGCCAACAGTCGATCGCGCATCCCTCACCCCGCACTCATGAACAAAAGCCGCCGATTATAGCGATCCGCCAGCCAGGACGCTCGGGTATACTTCGCCGTTCTTTATAGATGCCTGGGAAACTGCCCTCGATGACACCGACTGCCGCCCCGCTCGACTTATTGCTGCTGCCCACCTGGCTGGTACCTGTCGAGCCTGCCGGCGTAGTGCTCAAGGAGCACGCCCTGGGCATTCGTGACGGGTGCATTGCGTTTATCGGCCCACGCGCCGCGGCCTTGAAGCTCGCAGCGAGCGAAGTGCGTGAACTGCCGGGCATGCTGCTCAGCCCCGGCCTGATCAACGCCCACGGCCACGCGGCCATGACGCTGTTTCGCGGCCTGGCCGACGACCTGCCGCTGATGACCTGGCTGGAAAACCACATCTGGCCCGCCGAGGCCAAGTGGGTCGACGAAGCCTTCGTCCGCGACGGCACTGACCTGGCCATCGCCGAGCAGATCAAGGGCGGCATCACGTGTTTCTCGGACATGTACTTCTTCCCGAAAGTCGCCAGCGAACGGGTGCACAACAGCGGCATGCGTGCGCAAATCGCCATCCCGATCCTGGATTTCCCGATACCCGGCGCTGCTGACGCCGACGAGGCGATTCGCCAGGGCGTCGAGCTGTTCGGCGACCTCAAGCATCACCCACGGATCAAAATCACCTTCGGCCCGCACGCGCCGTACACCGTCTGCGATGAAAACCTGGAAAAAATCCGGGTGATCGCCGAGGAACTGGACGCCTCGATCCACATGCACGTGCATGAAACCGCCTTCGAAGTGCAGCAGTCCGTTGAACAGCGTGGTGAACGCCCGCTGGCACGGCTTGGCCGCCTGGGTTTGCTGGGGCCGCGCTTCCAGGCCGTTCACATGACCCAAATCAGCGATGACGACCTGACTTTGCTGGTAGAAAGCAACACCAGCGTGATCCATTGCCCGGAATCCAACCTGAAACTGGCCAGCGGCTTCTGCCCGGTGGAACGCCTGTGGCAAGCCGGCGTCAATGTGGCAGTAGGCACCGACGGCGCGGCCAGCAACAATGACCTCGACCTGCTGGGCGAGACCCGCACCGCCGCGCTGCTGGCCAAGGCCGTTGCCGGCTCGGCCACCGCCCTGGATGCCCACCGCGCACTGCGCATGGCCACCCTCAACGGCGCCCGGGCCATGGGCCTGGAAAGTCAAATCGGCTCGCTGGAAGTCGGCAAGGCCGCTGACATCGTGGCCTTCGACCTGTCGGGCCTGGCGCAACAACCGATCTACGATCCGGTCTCACAGCTTATATATGCCACCGGACGCGATTGTGTGAAACACCTTTGGGTCGGCGGCAAGCAATTGCTCGACGACCGGCAACTGACCCGCCTGGATGAACAACAGTTGTGCGCCACGGCCATCGCCTGGGGCCAGCGCATCAGCGGACACAGCGAATAACACCCGCCCTGGCAACGCATGCCAGGGCCGGCAAAACGTTTTATCAGATTTAGAGGATTCCCCATGAGCAACGTCGACCACGCTGAAATCGCCAAATTCGAAGCCCTCGCCCATCGCTGGTGGGACCGCGAAAGCGAGTTCAAACCCCTGCACGACATCAACCCGCTGCGGGTCAACTGGATTGACGAGCGCGTCAACCTGGCCGGCAAGAAGGTACTGGATGTGGGTTGCGGCGGCGGGATCCTCAGTGAATCCATGGCCCAGCGCGGCGCCACCGTGATGGGTATCGACATGGGCGAAGCGCCATTGGCCGTGGCCCAGTTGCACCAACTGGAGTCCGGCGTGAACGTCGAATACCGGCAGATCACCGCCGAAGAGCTGGCCGAAGAGATGCCCGGGCAGTTCGACGTGGTCACTTGCCTGGAAATGCTCGAACACGTGCCGGACCCGTCCTCGGTGATCCGCGCCTGCTTCCGCATGGTCAAGCCCGGTGGCCAGGTATTCTTCTCCACCATCAACCGCAATCCGAAGGCGTACCTGTTCGCGATCATCGGTGCCGAATACATCATGAAGCTGCTACCCCGCGGCACCCATGACTTCAAGAAATTCATCCGCCCTTCCGAGCTGGGCGCCTGGAGCCGTCAGGCCGGGCTGACCGTCAAGGACATCATCGGCTTGACCTACAACCCGCTGACCAAGCACTACAAGCTGGCCAGCGACGTTGACGTCAACTACATGATCCAGACCCTGCGCGAGGAGTAAGCCTGTGAAGTTGCGAGCGGTTCTTTTCGACATGGACGGTACCCTGCTGGACACCGCGCCAGACTTTATCGCCATCTGCCAGGCCATGCGCGCTGACCGCGGCCTGGCACCGATCAACGACCAGCACATCCGCGATGAAATCTCCGGCGGCGCCCGGGCGATGGTCGCCGTGACCTTTTCCATGGACCCCGAGTCCCCGGGCTTTGAAGAGCTGCGCCAGGAATTCCTCGAGCGTTACCTCAAGGGCTGCGCGATCCACAGCAAGCTGTTCGAGGGCATGGAGGAGCTGCTGGTGGATATCGAGAAATCCAGGCTGATCTGGGGCGTGGTCACCAACAAGCCACTGCGCTTTGCCGAACCGATCATGCAGCAGCTGGGCCTGGCCGAGCGCTCGGCGCTGCTGATCTGCCCGGACCACGTGAAGAACAGCAAGCCGGACCCGGAACCGTTGATCCTGGCGTGCAAGATGCTCGACCTGGACCCGGCCAGCGTGCTGTTCGTGGGGGATGACCTGCGGGACATCGAGTCGGGCCGCGACGCCGGCACTCGCACCGCGGCGGTCACCTACGGCTATATCCACCCGGACGACAACCCGCGCAACTGGGGTGCCGATGTGGTGGTGGATCACCCGCTGGAATTGCGCAAAGTGCTGGACAGCGCGCTGTGCAGCTGCTGATCGGGACTGCCTGAGGTTGCTGCAATTTTGTGGAGAGGGAGCTTGCTCCCGTTCGACTGCGCAGCAGTCGCGAAAAGCTGGGGCTGCTTCGCAACCCAACGGGAGCAAGCTCCCTCGCCACAGAAGCCTTGGCCAGCCTTAGCCGCAATCAATCACATGGATTTTCTGTGAACTTTGTCGAGGTTGTTTATGTTTGATTACTCCGCACGTCCAGAACTGCTCAAAGGCCGGGTCATCCTGGTCACCGGCGCCGGTCGCGGGATTGGCGCAGCGGCGGCCAAAACCTATGCTGCCCACGGCGCCACCGTGCTGCTGCTGGGCAAGACCGAAGCCAACCTGGCCCAGGTCTACGACGAAATCGAAGCCGCCGGCCAACCGCAGCCGGTGGTGATCCCGTTCAACCTGGAGACCGCCCTGCCCCATCAATACGATGAGCTGGCAGCGATGATCGAAAAGGAGTTCGGCCACCTCGACGGTTTGCTGCACAACGCCTCGATCATCGGCCCGCGCACGCCGATCGAGCAGTTGTCCGGCGAGAACTTCATGCGGGTGATGCATGTGAACGTCAACGCGATGTTCATGCTGACCAGCACGCTGTTGCCGCTGCTCAAGCTGTCCCAGGATGCGTCGGTGGTGTTCACCTCAAGCAGCGTGGGCCGCAAGGGCCGGGCTTATTGGGGGGCTTACGGGGTGTCGAAGTTTGCCACCGAAGGGCTGATGCAAACCCTGGCGGACGAGCTGGACAACGTCGCACCGGTGCGCGCCAACAGCATCAACCCGGGCGCCACCCGCACCAGCATGCGGGCCCAGGCGTATCCAGGGGAGAACCCGACCGATAACCCGACACCGGAGGAAATCATGCCGGTGTACCTGTACCTGATGGGGCCGGACAGTACCGGCATCAATGGGCAGGCGTTTGACGCGCAATAAGTATCTGGAACACAGTACAACCTAATGTGGGAGCGGGCTTGCTCGCGAAGGCGGAGTGTCAGTCAACAGAGATATCGACTGATCCACCGCCTTCGCGAGCAAGCCCGCTCCCACATTTGTATTGCGGTGATCTCTAGAACTTAGTTCTTCACCACTTCCTCAAGCGTGAAGCGCCCCAACGGGTTTTGCAGGAAGTTGCTCACGTTCTTGCGTGAGATGTTGATGTACGGGCTGTAGTACAGGTCGATCCAGTTCACATCCTGTTTCGCCATTTTCTGCAGGTCCACATACATCTGCTCACGCTTGACCGGATCCGCCTCGATCCGCGCGGCCGCCACCAGGTCCTTCACTTTGTCGTTCTTGTAGCGGGTCATGTAGTTCTGATTGGTGTCGTGGCCCAGCACGAAGGTGGTCTTCTGGTCCGGGTCGAGGATGTCGTTGGTCCAGTACATCACCGAAATATCGTAATCGCCGTCCACCAGCATCTGCCAGCTTTGGGTCGGGTCAACCTTTTGCAGGTTGGCCGTCACACCGACCTTGGCCAGTTGATCCTTGATCATCACCGCAATCTGCTCGTCGGCTTCGTTGCCGGCGTTGACCACGTAGTTGAGCTTCAAATCCTGAGCGCCGGCAGCCGCCAGCAGCTTCTTGGCTTCGGTCGGGTCATACGGGCGTTGCAGGTTGTTGGCGTAGTGGTACAGCGAGCCTTTTGGGATGTAGGAATAGGCCACGGTGCCCTGGCCGAAGGTGGCGGTTTTCACCAGCGATTGTTTATCGATGGCCATGTCCAGCGCCTGGCGCACTTCCGGCTTGGCCAGCAGGCCGTGGGCGTGGTTGATCAACAGGTGATCTTCACGGGTGGACGGATCGGAGTGCACCACCACGTTCTTGTCTTTTTTCAGCTCTTCAACCCGGGAAAACGGGACGAAGATCGCCGTGTCCAGCTCGTTGTTCTGCACCATGCGCATGCGGGTGTTGTCGTCGGTGACCGACACCCACTCCACGCCATCCAGGCTGACGTTACTGGCTTGCCAGAAGTTCGGGTTCTTCTTCAGGATCACCCGATCGCCCTTGCGCCACTCGTCCACGATAAACGCGCCGGAGGTCACCGGGTTTTCCGAGTAGGCGTCTTCGCCCATCTTGGTCATGGCTTTTTCCGACAGGATCGACACCGTCGGCGAAGCCAGTTGCGAGAGGAAGGCCACCGCCGGGGTTTTCAAGGTCACTACCAGGGTTTGCGGGTCGCTGGCCTTGGCGGTGTTGATCAGGCTGAACGGGTCGCTCCACAGCGAGGCCTTGTTGTCGCGAATGCGCAACAGGCTGAAGGCGGCATCGTCAGCAGTGATCGGCGAGCCATCCGAGAACTTCGCGGCCCGCAGTTTGAAGGTGTACGTCAGGCCGTCCTTGGAAATGTCCCAGCTTTCGGCCAGCCCCGGTTCCATCTTGGTGCCCAGGTTGTCCACGCGCACCAGGGTGTCGTAGACGTTGGCGAACACCCAGGTATCGCGGTTCTGCGCGCTTTTGATCGGGTCAAACGTGGTGCTGTCTTCGCGGCAGCCGATGGTCAGCACACCTGCGGCGTGGGCAATACCGGCGGTCAGCGACCAGGCGGTGAGTGTGGCGGCGGCGAGCAACTTCAAGTGACGGGATTGCATGTCATAACTCCTTGTCTATAACGGCGGTTGTTCATGATCGGCAGGAAGGGTTCAAAGCAAAGGTTCTTCAAGCACGCAACTGTACCGATGCGTTTGCACAACGTGAGTCGGCGGCAATACCTCGGCACACACGGCGCGTGCATGTCGGCAACGCGGGTGAAAGGCGCAACCGCTGGGCAGTCTCAACGGGCTGGGTGGCTCGCCCGGCAAGGGCTCGCTGGGCAGCGGGCGGTACGGATCAATCTCCGGGATCGCCTGGATCAACGCCGCCGTGTAGGGGTGACGGGGCGTGGTGAACACTGCCTCCACCGGGCCTTCCTCGACGATTTTCCCCAGGTACATCACCGCCACCCGATCACACAGGCGGCGGACGATGGCCAGGTCGTGGGCGATAAACAGGATCGCCAGGTTCATGCGCTGTTGCAGTTCCAGCAGCAGGTTGATGATCTGGCCCTGGATCGACACATCCAGGGCAGCCACGCATTCGTCGGCGATGATCAGCCGCGGCTCCACCGCCAGCGCCCGGGCAATGCCGACGCGCTGGCACTGGCCGCCGCTCAGGGAGCCGGGCTTGCGGCTGGCAAGCTCGGGGCGCAGGCCTACCAGATCGAGTAATTCGTCGACCCGGCGTGGGATGTTTTCCGACGCCACCTTGCGCTGCACCCGCAGGACTTCGGCAATGGTTTCGCCGATGGTCAGCCGCGGGTTCAGGGCCGCGTAGGGATCCTGGAAGATCATCGCCGTCTCGTGCCGCAAACGGGCGATATCGACCGGCCCGGCGTGGGCCATGTCGATGCCGTCAAACACCACCTGCCCGGCGCTGATGGGGTTGAGGTGCAGGATCGCCCTCCCCAATGTGCTTTTGCCGCTGCCGGACTCGCCCACCAAACCCAGTGTTTCACCGGCGGCCAGGGTCAACGACACCCCGTTGACCGCCCTCACCCACTGTTTATTCAGGCCGAACAGGCCGCTGCCGGCGGCGGCAAAACGCACCTCAAGGTCATTCACCTGCAACAACGTCATGGGCGAACTCCCAGGGGATAGTGACAGGCCACCCGCGCGCCTTCCGGCAGCAGCTCGGTGCACAAGCTGCCGACTTGCGGGCAGCGCGGGTTGAACCGGCAGCCCTTGGGCAATGCGTCGAGCAATGGCGGTTGGCCGGCGATGGTGCGCAACAGGGCGTGGCCGCTGCTGGTGGCGGGCTGGCACTCGATCAGGCCGGCGGTGTAAGGGTGTTGCGGGTGTGCCAGCAGCTCGTATTTGCTGCCGTGTTCGCACAGGCGCCCGGCGTACATCACGGCGATGGAGTCGCAGGTTTGCGCCACCACGCCCAGGTCGTGAGTGATCATGATGATCGACAGGCCACGCTGGTCCCGCAGGTCCAGCAACAGCCTCAGAATCTGGGCTTGCACGGTCACGTCGAGGGCGGTGGTCGGTTCGTCGGCAATCAGCACCTTGGGATTGCAGCCAAGGGCCACCGCGATCATTGCCCGCTGGCGCATGCCGCCGGAAAACTCGTGGGGGTAATTGTCGATCCGCGCCTGGGGATCGGGAATGCCGACCTGGCGCAGCACTTCGATAGCCTGCAAGCGCGCCTCCTTTTTCGACGCGCCCTGGTGCAGTCGGATGCCTTCGGCGATCTGCTCGCCGATGCGCATCAACGGGTCGAGGTGGCTACTGGGGTTCTGGAAAATCATCCCAAGTTGCCCACCGCGTACCGCGCGCATGCCGGCGTCATCCAGCTGCAGAAGGTCCTGGCCCGCCAGGCGCACCGAACCGCCCTGCACCCGCAGGCTCGGGGACGGCAGCAAGCGCATCAGCCCGCGACAGGCCATGGTCTTGCCCGAACCGCTTTCGCCCACCAGGCCGAGGATTTCACCTTCGGCCAGGTCGAACGACACCCGGTCCACCAACGTTACGTCGCGCCCGGTGTTATTGGCGATGACGCTCAGGTCCTGCACCTGCAACAGGCTCATGAGCGATCCCCCAGCACTTGCGCCACACCATCGGCCAGCAGGCTGAAGCCCATGGCCAGGGTCACGATGGCCAGGCCCGGGAAGGTGCAAATCCACCAGGCGGTGGTGATGAACGCCTGGCCTTCGGCAACCATGGTGCCCCACTCGGCGGTCGGCGGTTGTACGCCCAGGCCGAGGTAGCTGACCGCTGCGCCGTTGAGCAGCACCAGCACTGCGTCAGACATCGAGAACACAATCGAACCGAACATCGCGTTGGGCAACAAATGCCGGAATAGAATGCGCCCATGGCCAAAGCCCAGGCTTTTGGCGGCCAGGGCGAAGTCGCTTTCCTTGAGCACCAGGATCTGCGAGCGGATCAGCCGCGCGTAGGACACCCAGCCCACCAGCGCCATGGCGATGTAAAAGCTTTTCAAACCCGGGCCGAGAATGGCCATGATCGCCAGCATCAGCACCAGGAAAGGGAACGCGAGGATCACGTCGATCACCCGCATGCAGAAGCTGTCGAAACGCCCGCCGATGTAGCCGGACACCGCACCGACGAAGGTGCCGATCAGGAACGGAAAGATCACCCCGACCACCGCCAGTTGCAGGTCGATGCGTGCGCCCCAGATCACCCTCGAAAGGATGTCTCGCCCGTAGTTGTCCGTGCCAAATGGATGGGCCTGGCTGGGACCCAGCAAACTGATGTCGGTGTTTTGCGCAATCGGGTCAAAGGGTGCGATCCAGGGGGCGAACACGGCCAGCGCCAGCCATGTCAGCAGAATCAACAGGCCCCAGGCCGCCGTCAGCCGGCCATTGCGAAAACCGAAGCGCAGGCGCAGGCGCCACGGGGCGATCAATGGGCGGCTGCTCATTGCATCTTCACTCGCGGGTCCAGCGTGACCGTCACCACATCGGCAACAAAGTTGACCAGCACGGTGGCACAGGCCAGCACCATCGCCACGCCCTGCACCACCATGTAGTCGCGGGTGAAGATGCCGCGCACCAGCAATTGGCCGATGCCGGGAATCGCAAACAGGCTTTCGATCACCACCGTGCCGCTGATCAGCCAGCCAATGTTCACCGCCAGCAGGTTCACCGCCGGCACCAGGGAATTGGGCAGCACATGACGACGAAACACCGCCGCCTCCGACAACCCGCGCGCCCGGGCGGCGGTAACGTGGTCAGCCTGCAACTCCATCAACATGCTCGCCCGCAGGTTGCGCACCAGCACCGCCGACAGCGCCAGGGCGATGGTCAGGCACGGCAGAACCATGTGGTGCGCCTTGTCCAGCCAGGTGCGCCCATACCCGGAGACCGGGAACAGGCCCCATTGCACGCTGAGCAACAGGATCAACATCAAGCCCAGCCAGAACGCCGGCATGCCCAGGCCCACCGTAGTGAACAGCCGGATCAGGTTATCCGCCCAGCCACCTTTATTACGCGCAGCCACGGTAGCCAGCGGCACGGCGATCAACAGCGCCAGCAGCACACTGCCGAGCACCAGGAACAGGGTCGGCTCGATGCGGGTGACGATCAGTTTCAGCGCGTCGACCTTGTACAGCAGTGACTGGCCGAGGTCGCCCTTGAGCAGGTTTTTCAGGAAGTAGAAATATTGCAGCCACAGCGGCTGGTCGAGGCCATACTGGGCGCGGATCTTCAGCAAGGCGTCCGGGGTGCTGCGCGAACCCAGCAGGGCCCGCGCCGGGTCGCCGGGAATCGAGCGCACCAGCACAAAGGTGATCAGGCTGATGCCAAACAGCACCGGCAGCAATTGCAGCGGCCGGGACAGCACAAAACGGTAACGCGCCAGGTTCATCCGTCAGCCTCGATGACGAGCGAGGAAGTCCAGCAGCACCGGGAAGTATGCCTGGGGCTCTTCGTAAAACGGCATATGGCTGCTGTTGGGGAACACGTGCAGCTCGGCGTGCCGGGCCGCGCTTTTCATGCGCATGGCGCAGGCCGGGGTCAGTTCGTCGTGCTGGCCGGTGGTGATCAGTATCGGCATCTTGAACTCGCCCATCTCGGGGATGCGGTTCCAGTCCTTGAGGTTGCCGATGTAGAGAAATTCGTTTGGACCCTGCATGGTTTCGTAGGGCCCCATGTTCCAGTCGCCGAGGGAACGCTGGACCGGCGCCGGCCATTCGTCCAGGCGGCAGACGTGGCGGTAGTTGAGCAAGGTGATGGCGGCCTGGTACTGCGGGTGATCGAGGGTACCCATGGCTTCATGGCGTTGCATCATCGCCACGGTTTCGCTGCCCAGGGCGCCGCGCAGGCGTTCCAGCTCGAGGGACAGGTGCGGAATGTCGCCGACGGTGTTTTCCAGGATCAGGCTTTTCAGCGCATCGGGGTAGTGAATGGCGTACTCGATGCCCAACCATCCGCCCCAGGAATGCCCCAGCAAGTGCACGCGGCCAAGGCCAAGGGCCTGGCGCACGGTTTCGACTTCTTCGACATAACGGCTGATTTCCCACAGCGAAACATCGGTCGGTCTGGCTGAAGCGCCCGTGCCAAGCTGGTCGAATGCAACCACTCGCAGGCCACTGTCCTTGAGCCAGCCATGGGCGTCGCGCAAGTAGTCGCAAGGCAGCCCGGGGCCGCCATTGAGGCACAGCAACACCTCATCGCCTTCGCCAAAGCTATAGGCCACGAGGTTGTGGCCATCGACCTGCACGTTGTACCGCTGGTCGGGGGCAATTTCACGCCACATGCATACATTCCTTGTTGTGTGTCGGCCCTGTGGAGAGTGGCCGTTTAGAGGCCAACACTACCGAGGATGCCGCGTGTCCATAACCTGGTAATTCTTATAGGTTTGGTCTGGCAGTCCTTCGCCGGGGCGTGGCATTCTACTTGCAGCAAGACGAGATTCAAATGAAATCGGGAGCAGAACGGATGCTGGCCAGGCTAACTGCGTTTAATGACCGTCTCATCCCCGGCAGGAGCCTGGATGAACAGATGGACAACACCCTCGTATTGGCCCAGGACCTGGGTTTTGATGCGTTGGTCTACGACTACACCCCCGTGCCCATTGACCATAATGGTGCACTGATCACCCCTTCTGTGCTGCAACTGCGCAATACCCCGCCCGACTGGTACAACCTGTGGTGCAGTTCCGGCTTTTATCAGATCGATCCGGTGCAACACCTTGCACTGTCGACGGTTTCACCGTTTGTGTGGTCCTACGAGGCCAAGGCCGATACCGCGCTGCAAAAAATCATCGACCCCTGCCACGCCCCGGTTTCCAGCTACCTGCACGACCGCCAGATGACCTGCGGCGTCAGCGTGCCGATCCATTTGCCCCGTGGCGGCTTCGCCTCGCTGACCGGCCTGCGCACCGGCAAGGCCAGCGCCGTGTTGCAGGACGCCCGCCAGACGCTGTCGGAATTCAGCCTGATTACCCACGCCTTGCAGGAAGCGGCCTACCCGCTTTTCAGCAAGGAACTGCGCTCCTACCCGCATATCCGCCTGACCAAGCGTGAGCGCGAATGCCTGAAATGGGCCGCCGACGGCCTGACCGCCGCCGAAATCGCCACGCAATTGAGCCGCTCCCTGGCAGTGGTTACCCTGCACCTGGCGTCGGCCATGCACAAACTGGGGGCCAAGAACCGGGTGCAAGCGGTGGTACGGGCCACTCATTACCGGCTGCTGGAAGACTGATCCGAAGGAAAAACCTAGCTGTTTTGCTAGTTACTTAAACTTTCTGTGCCGACTATCGTGTACCTGATCACTTTTTCTCAGGGCAGGGCACGAAATGGAATTCATCGAAACAATCCGCGAAGGCTATGCGGCCTTTCGCGACTACCAGACCTGGTATCGGGTAACCGGCGACCTGGACAGCGGCCTCACGCCGCTGGTCATCCTCCATGGTGGCCCGGGTTGTACCCATGATTATGTCGATGCCTACAAGGACGTAGCCGCCAGTGGCCACGCGGTCATTCACTACGACCAACTGGGCAACGGCCGCTCCACCCACCTGCCTGACAAAGACCCTTCATTCTGGACCGTCGGCTTGTTCCTCGAAGAACTGGACAACCTGCTGGACCACCTGCAGATCAGCAACAACTACGCGATCCTGGGTCAATCCTGGGGCGGCATGCTCGGCAGCGAACACGCCATCCTGCAACCCAAGGGCCTGCGTGCATTTATTCCGGCCAACTCGCCGACCTGCATGCGTACCTGGGTTGCCGAGGCCAACCGCCTGCGCAAGCTACTGCCTGAAGGCGTGCACGAGACCTTGCTCAAGCATGAACAGGCCGGCACCTACCAGGACCCTGAGTACCTGGCCGCCTCGCGGATTTTCTATGACCAGCACGTGTGCCGGGTCAATCCGTGGCCGGAAGAAGTCGCCCGCACATTCGCCCAGGTGGATTCGGACCCGACGGTGTATCACGCCATGAGCGGCCCGACGGAATTCCATGTAATTGGCAGCTTGAAAGACTGGAACGTGATCGGTCGGCTGTCGAAGGTCAATGTGCCGACCCTGGTGATTTCCGGTCGCCATGACGAGGCCACGCCGCTGGTGGTCAAGCCGTTCCTGGATGAGATCGCCGATGTGCGCTGGGCGCTGTTCGAAGACTCCAGCCACATGCCGCATGTTGAAGAGCGACAGGCGTGCATGGGGACGGTGGTGCAGTTTTTGGATGAGGCTTGTTCGGTGCCCCACAGAACGCTCAAGACTGGCTGAGATCAAAATGTGGGAGCGGGCTTGCTCGCTCCCACATTGGACTCTTTGTGGCTGTTACACCTCGCTGGTCTGCGCCCTGCCGTGCACCGCCGCTTTCTTCGGCACTTCCTCCAGCAATGGAATTTCCTTGCCCTCGGCATCAAACAGCTTGCCGCCGCTGAAGTAATCCCCGTCCCGCAACGCCGCCACGTCCTGGAAGCACAGGCTGCGTTCCGTCCCGGCAACGAATACCGACTGCTGGTCCGAGTTGCCCGCGGTGAAGTGGTTGAACGCCAGGTTCAACAGGATCGCCATGATCGCTGACGAACTGATCCCCGAGTGGAAAATGGTCGCGAACCAGCTCGGGAAGTGATCGTAGAAACTCGGGGCCGCAATCGGGATCATGCCAAAACCGATGGAAGTGGCGACGATGATCAGGTTCATGTTGTTGCGGTAATCAACCTTGGACAAGGTCCGGATACCACTGGCAGCCACGGTGCCGAACAGCACGATCCCGGCCCCGCCCAGCACCGAAGTCGGCACTGCCGCAATCACCCGCCCCATGAACGGCAGCAGGCCGAGGATCACCAGGAATATCCCACCGGTGGCGACCACATAACGGCTCTTGACCCCGGTAACCGCCACCAGCCCGACGTTCTGTGCAAACGCGCTCTGGGTGAACGAGCCGAAGATCGGCGCAAACATGCTCGACAGCATATCCGCACGCAGGCCATTGCCGAGGCGCTTGGAGTCGACCTTGGTGTCGATGATTTCACCCACCGCCAGAATGTCCGCCGAGGTTTCCACCAGCGTCACCATGACCACGATGCACATGGAAATGATCGCCGCGAGATGGAAGGTTGGCATGCCGAAATGGAATGGCGTGGGAAAGCCGAACATCGGGCCCTGGGTCACGCTGGAGAAGTCAGCCATGCCGAGGAACACCGCGATAACCGTGCCGATCACCATCGCCAGCAGGATCGACAGTCGCGAGATGGTCGCGCTACCGATCTTGCTCAGCAGCAATACCAGCACCAGGGTCAGCGCCGCCAGGCCGATGTTCGGCATGCTGCCGAAATCTGCGGCGCGGCTGTTGCCGCCCATGGCCCAGCGGGCGGCGACGGGCATCAACGTCAGGCCGATGGTAGTGATCACAATCCCGGTGACCAACGGCGGGAAGAATTTGGTGATTCGCGAGAACACCGGGGTGATCAGCAGGCCTATCAGGGAGGCGGCCATCACCGCCCCGAGAATCGCCGGGATGCCACCCGCGCCGTCGCTGCCAACAATCGCCACCATGGTCGCCACCCCGGCAAAGGACACCCCTTGCACCAGCGGCAACTGGCAGCCGAAAAACGGCAGGCCCAGGGTTTGCAACAGCGTAGCCAGGCCTCCGGCAAACAGCGAGGCAGCGATCAGCAGGCCAATATCGGCCGGCGACAACCCGGCCGCCTGGCCGACGATCAACGGTACAGCCACGATGCCGCCGTACATGGTGAGCACATGCTGCAGGCCGTAAGCCATGTTGGCCGCGACGCCGAGATTCTCATCTTCTGGCCGCTGCGGTGACGTCTTCGGGATAGTCATGGTGAGGGGTTCTCTGTTTTTGTTGTGCACTCACTGTATGCAATAGAAAGATTGGATGTCCATAGAGTTGTATACAATCATTTTCACAAGAACACCCTGAACGCCGTTACAAAAATCCATTCAGCCGCCCTGCCCCGTGGCTCGAAGCGCTGCGCACAAGGACTTGAAAAAAATGCTCAACCGCAAGCTGCGCATCCACGCCCCGGCGATTTACTACTTCGACATGGTTCGCCGCTGCCACTCGATCCGCGAAGCCGCGCGCCGCCTGAACGTGGCGTCTTCGGCGGTGAACCGGCAGATCCTCAAGCTGGAAGACGAGGTGGGCGCGGCGCTGTTCGAGCGCCTGCCCGGCGGCCTGCGCCTGACGGCGGCCGGGGAAATCCTGACCCGCCACGTGAGTTTCCTGTTGCAGGACGTGGAGCGCGTGCGCGGTGAACTGGATGGCTTGAACGGTGTGCAGACCGGCCACGTGGAAATCGCCACGGTGGAAGGCGCCACTGTGGAGCTGCTGCCCGCCGCCCTCAAGCGCATGCGTGAGCGTTATCCGAAAGTGACCATTGGCGTCACGGTACAAGGTTCGCAATCGATTCCCGGTGCGGTGGTCAACGGCCAGGCTGACCTGGGGTTGGCCTTTGCCTTACCGCGCAGCAGCGAAACCATCCAGGTGTGTGTCGGCCATTTCCGCCTGGGGGCGTTGATGGCACCGGGGCATCCGTTGGCCGGTGAAAGCAGCGTGAGTTACGCGCGCTGCTGTGAACACGGGGTGATCCAGGCCAAGAGCGAGCTCTCGGTTCACCACCTGATCGCACCGCTGCACAAGCGTTCGGCGGCGACGAACAAGCCACTGCTGCACAGCAACTCGATGGAGCTGGCCCGGCAACTGGCGCGCCAGCAACTGGGCATCGCGTTCCAGACGCGCATTGGCGTGGAGGTGGATTTAGCCCGCGGCGAACTGCTGCACATTCCGCTCAGCGACCAGGGCGGGATCTTCAGCGACCTGGGCTTGTACGCCCGCAAAGACCGAGACTTGCCGATGGCGGTGCAAGCCATGGCCCATCTGCTCAGTGAAGAAATCAGTTTGCGCGAACATCAGGAAACGCCCTCGGCGCCACGTATTTCCTGACTCTCAGGCCAGCTTCAGTGCTGCCGTTTCGGCATCGGCCCAGGCGAGATTCTGTTCTTTGGAACCCACAACGGATGTGCCGATACTGCGCCCGGCGACCCTTGCGCGGTCGCCATGAGCCAAAACGCCAAAGGAATTAAAACAATGAAAAAGGCACTGCACGGCGCAACCGTATTACTCACCCTGTTCGGCGGCGGGGAGGCTGTCGCGCTGGAATGGATGAACAACAGCCTGGGATTTCGCTACGGCCAGCAGTTCACCAACCCGAACAACCCGGATGAATTCAGCAAGCGCATCTACAGCTTCACCCACGCCAGCGGCTACCAGTACGGCAGCAACTACCTGAACCTCGATGTGTTCCTGTCCGACAGCCGCGACCCACGCAAGGGCACCGACCACGGCGGCAGCGAAGTGTATGCGGTGTACCGGCACCAGCTGTACGCCTCACGGGTATTCGATGTGCCGCTGGGCACCGGGGTGATCAAGGATTACGCACTGACCTTCGGCTTTGATGCTAACCGCAACAACAACCTGGCGTCGGCGAAAAAACGTGCGCTGGTGATTGGCCCGACCTTGAAGTTCAACACCGTCGGCGTGCTGGACCTGAGCCTGATGTACTACAAGGAAAGAAACCATTCCGGCATCCCTGGCGCGAAAGAACCCGATCACACCTTCGACGATACCTACATGCTCAACCTGACCTGGATGCGGCCTTTCGAGATCGGCAACCACGGGGCGAAGTTTCAGGGGTTTATCAATCACGTCGGGGAAAAGGGCGAAGACTTCCATGGCCGCGACACCGCGCCGGAAACCCTGATGCGCACCGCGCTGATGGTGGCGGTGCGTCCGGGCAAAGGCGTCAAGCCCAATCTCTACCTGGGCGTCGGCTATGAGTATTGGCATAACAAGTTCGGCGTGGACGGCGGCCGGGGTAGCCGCACGTCAACGCCGACGGTGAACATGGAAGTGACGTTCTAGCGGGCGCGCACCAGGTCGGCATCGCCATCGTCGACCTTCGGTCGCGCCAGCCAGTAGCCCAACACGGCCAATGGCGCGGTCGCCAGCATCACGATCGCAGTGATCAACAGCGGCTGGTCGATCATCGACGACACGATCAGGCTCGCCAGGAAGCACAACCCCAACTGCAAGGTGTTCTGCAATGCCGCCGCCTTGCCGGAATTTTCCGCAAACGGCATCAGTGCATTCGCCACCACGATCGGGTAGCTGGCGCCATTGACCAGGGCCATCAGGCAGAACGGAATCAGCAAGGTGGCGAGCGTCGGCACGGTCAAGGTCGCGACGAGGTACAGCGCGACCATGCTGATGCAGTACGCCAGCAGCAGCCACGGCAACAAAGTCTTGCCCTGGAACCGCTGCAACGCACTGCGGCAACTGTAGCCACCGATCAGGAACGACAGCGTTGGCAATACGTAGCTCAAGCCGATGTCATTCGGGCTGTAGCCCATCCCGCCAAGGATGAACGGCGAGGCGGTAAGCCAGGCGAAGAAACTGGCCGAGCATGCGGCAAAGATCATCACGTTGCCGGTGAACACCCGCGACTTGAGCAATTGCCCATAGCCGATTCGGGACGGTTCGCCGTCGGTTGTCAGGCGTTTCGGCAGCGGCCTGAGAAACAACGTAGGCAGCAGCAGGAGCAGCGAAACCACCAACAACACACCGAAAATCGCCTGCCAGCCCCAGTGATTCAGCATCAGCGCTCCCAGCAATGGCGCCAGGGCCGGAGACAGTGACATCAGCGGCATAATGCCGGCGAACACCCGATGGGCCTTGTCCGCCGGGTAGCGGTCGATCACCAGCGCCTGCCAACTGACGGCGGCGGAACACACGCCAATCGCCTGGACAAAACGCAAGGCCAACAGCTGCGGTGCGGTCTCGACCCAGAACATCCCCAGGCAGCCGAGCACAAACAGTGAAAGGCCCGTAAGCAGCACCGGCTTGCGTCCCAACCGGTCGGATAGCGGCCCCCACAGCAACTGCCCGACGGCAAAGCCGGCGAGGAAAATGCTCAGGCTCGCGCCCACCGCGCCGGGGGAAATCTGCAGTTGCTCGCCCATGGCGCCAAACGCCGGCAAGTACATATCCATGGCCAGATAGCCGAGCATGCTCAGCCCCGCCAGGTACCAGGTGAATCCAAAAGAATTTTTCATTGAAGCCTTGTATAACCTGCCATCAAACTATTTGCTGACTGGCGCCTATTATGAAGCTGAGCAAATCCCTGTGAAGCGATAATAATTGGACACTCTTATCAATAATTTTGAAGGCAAACCCCATGTGGTCTGAATATTCCCTGGATGTGGTGGATGCAGTGGCCCGCCACGGCAGCTTCAGCGCCGCCGCCCAGGAACTGCACCGCGTGCCGTCAGCCATCAGCTACACAGTGCGGCAACTTGAAGAATGGCTGGCGGTGCCGCTGTTCGTCCGACGGCATCGGGATGTGGAGCTGACACCCGCGGGTAAATTGTTCATCGACGAAGCCCGCGGCGTCATGAAAAAAATGCTCGGCACCCGCCGGCTGTGCCAGCAAGTGGCAAATGGCTGGAGTGGCCAGTTGAAAGTCGCGGTGGACTCCATCGTTAAACAGCAGCGCTGCCGGCAGTTGGTACTGGATTTCTATCGGCAGTTCCCGGAGGTGGAATTGCTGTTGGATTACGAGGTGTACAACGGGGTGTGGGATGCCCTGGCCGATGACCGCACCGATATCGTGATCGGCGCCACCAGCGCGGTGCCGGTGGCCAGTCAATTCACGTTTCGTGACATGGGCCTGCTGAACTGGCTGTGCGTGGTCAGCAGCCGGCATCCGCTGGCAGCGGTCGAAGGCCTGCTCAGCGATGACCAACTGCGGCCCTTCGCCTCCCTGTGCATGACCGACACCTCGCGCAACCTGCCCAAGCGCGACACCTGGACCCTGGATAACCAGCGTCGTTTGGTGGTGCCGCACTGGGCTTCGGCGATTGATTGCCTGCGGGATGGCCTGTGCGTCGGCATGGCACCGGCGCACCTGGTGCAGCCGTGGATCGAGCGCGGCGAGCTGAGCGCCCTGCAACTGTCCCGGCCCTTCCCTGCCAGCCCGTCGTGCGTGGCCTGGGCACAGAACAAACTGTCGCCGGCCATGGCCTGGTTGCTGGATTACCTGGGGGATACCGAGACCCTGAACCAGGAATGGCTGAACGGGGTGCAGGTGGGCTCCGGCTACCCCGTTTGACTGATCGTTCCCACGCTCTGCGTGGGAATGCAGCCAGTGACGCTCCGCGTCAGCCTCATCCGTGTTTAGTCCAGAAGCCGGGAAAGTGCGCGCACGATCATCTCCACTTCCTTGGCATCGATGGTCAGCGGCGGCAGCAGGCGGATGATCTTGCCCCGGGTGACGTTGATCAGCAGGCCATGCTCTTGCGCCGCACGCTGGGCCAGGTCGCGCTGAGGCGTTGCCAGTTCGATGCCGATCATCAGCCCTTGCCCGCGAATCGCCAGCACCTGGGGATGCTCGTTCAATTCCACCCGCAGGCGCGCCAGCAGCCGCTCACCCTGTTGCGCCGCGTTGTCCAGCAGGCCTTGTTCTTCGATGATCTCCAGCACCGTACAACCGACACGGCAGGCCAGCGGGTTGCCGCCGAAGGTGCTGCCGTGGCTGCCGGGGGTAAACAGTTGCGCAACAGCGGCCCGGGCCAGGCACGCGCCAATCGGCACACCGTTGCCGAGGCCTTTGGCCAAAGTCATCACGTCCGGCACGATGCCTTCATGCTGGAAGGCAAACCAGCGACCTGTACGGCCGATCCCGGTCTGGATCTCATCGAGCATCAACAACCAGCCTTGCCGGGTGCAGTGCTCGCGCAAGGCTTTCAGATAGCCCGGCGGCGCGACTTGCACGCCGCTTTCGCCCTGGATCGGCTCAAGCAGCACCGCAACAATGCGCGGGCCAAACTCCCGGGTCACGGCCTCCAGTGCCTTCAAGTCACCGAAGCCGACCTTGATAAAGTCCCCCGGCAGTTTTTGAAATCCCAACCGCACGGAAGGCCCGTCGCTGGCGGACAGGGTGCCCAGGGTGCGCCCGTGAAAGGCATTCTCCATCACCACCACCAGCGGCTGTTCGATGCCCTTTTTCCAGCCATGCAGCCGGGCCAGCTTCAGCGCCGTCTCGTTGGCTTCGGCACCGGAGTTGTTGAAGAACGCCTGGTCCAGCCCGGAGAGCCGGGTGAGGCGCTGGGCCAGGCGCTGCTGCCAGTCGATGCTGTAGAGGTTGGAGGTGTGCAGCAGCAAACCGGCCTGCTCACTGATGGCCGCTACCAGCCGCGGGTGGGAATGACCGACGTTGGTCACCGCCACACCTGCCACCGCATCCAGGTATTCACGGCCCTGCTGGTCCCACAGGCGCGTGCCAAGGCCTCGGGTAAAGCTCAGGGGCGACGGTTGATAAGTGGTCATCAGGCAGGCGGCGGTCATGGCATCAGGCTCCAGTGCATCGTAGTGATGGCACCAGTATCGTTAGCCACCCGAGCTGGATAAACTGCACAACACTGCGATCACTTTAAACCAGGGCTTGATAATGGATCTGTTCCAGGCGATGACGGTGTACGTAAAAGTGGTGGAAGCCGGCAGCATGACGGCGGCAGCGCAGGCGTGCGGCATGTCCACCACCATGGTCGGCAATCACCTGCGCGCGCTGGAACAAAGGCTGGGGGTCAGCCTGCTCAAGCGCACCACGCGCAAGCAAAGCCTGACCGAGTTTGGCGGGATTTATTACCAGCGTTGCCTGGAGGTGCTGGGCCTGGTGGCCGACTCCGAGCAGATGGCCGAACAAGCCAACAGTGACGTGCCCAAGGGGCTGCTGCGGATCACCGCACCACCGGCCTTTGGCACCGAACGCCTGGCACCGGCGCTCAGCGAATTTTCCCAGCGCTACCCACAGATCAAGCTGTACGTGGTGCTGAGCAACCAGCGGATGGACATGGTCGACAGCGGCTTCGACGTGGCCATCCGCTTGGGCGACCTGGACGCGCCAAGCCTGATTGCCCGCCCCATGCAGGATTACACCATCACCCTCTGCGCCTCTGCGGAGTACCTGGCGCGCCGTGGCACACCTCAACGCCCCGACGATCTGCAGCAACATGACTGCCTGGCGTTCGCTTACCCGGCGACCGACGATTGGCGCAACGCCGACAAGTTGTGGCGAATGCGCGGCGCAGAGGGCGAAGTGGAAATTCCGGTTTCCGGCTCATTGACCATCAACAGTTCGCAGGCCTTGCGCCAGGCTGCCCTGGAAGGCATGGGCATCGTGATGCTGCCTGACGCCCTGGTCGAGCCAGACCTGCGGGCCGGAAAACTGGTGGCATTACTGACGGACTACCAACTGCCCAGCCGGCCCATGCATTTGCTGTACGCCCAGGACCGCTATCGCCTGCCCAAGCTGCGGGCGTTCGTGGATTTCGTCATGGAGAAATGGGCGCGCTAGAGGCTCACCCCCAGCTCGATCAAGCGCTCCCGGGTCTGCGCGGCAGACACGTGGTGAATCCCCTGCCAACCCAGCGCAGTAGCCGCCTCGGTATTGCCGGCTACGTCGTCAATAAACACCACTTCACCCGGCTGGATATCCGGCAAATGGGCGCGCACCTGCGCCAGGCTGGCGTGGTAAATAGCAGGATCGGGCTTGATCAGCTTGATTTCGCCGGACACCACGATGTCGCGAAAATACTGCAGGAAGGGATAGTGGGCACGGGCATAGGGAAAGGTCTCGGCGGACCAGTTGGTCAGGCCGAACAGCGGCATCTTCGCCTCATGCAACGCTTCGAGTATCGCCACGCCCTCCGGCAATGAACCACGCAGCATCTCGTGCCAGCGGTCGTAGTACGCCTGGATCAGTGGTGCATGCTGAGGATGTTCGGCGATCAGCGCGCGGGTGCCCTCAGCCAGACTGCGCCCGGCGTCCTGCTCGGTGTTCCAGGCCTGGGTGCAGACGGTGTCCAGGAACCGTTGGCGCTCCCGTTCGTCGGTAATCAGCTGGCGGTAGAGATGGTGCGGGTTCCAGTCGAACAGGACACCGCCGAAATCAAAAACGACTGCACGAATCGTCATCTAGATCCTCCGTTAGCGTGGGTGTGATAACGGCCGCAGTCTGGCATGACGCGCACAAAAAAGCGGCCCCTGGAGGCCGCTTCTTCGTTACCGCAAGCGCTTAAGCCTGAATCAGGCCCTTGATCTTCACGGTCGGATTCACGTCAGCGTCGTAGTCCACGCCGTCGATCTCGAAACCGAACAGGCGCAGGAATTCCGCCTTGTAGCCGGCAAAATCGCTGATCTCGTTGACGTTGTCATCGGAGACCTGATTCCACAGGGCCGCTACCGCGTCCTGAACCTTAGGCTCAAGTTCCGCGAGGTCGGCGCGCAGGCGGCCGTCGGCGTCGAGCTTGGGCTCTTTGCCATACAGGCTGTCCTTGAACAGGCCGTAGACCTGCTCGATGCAACCTTCGTGGGTGCCCTGCTCTTTCATCACTTTAAACAGCAACGACAGGTACAGCGGCATGATCGGGATCGCCGAGCTGGCCTGGGTCACTACTGCCTTGAGTACCGACACACGGGCGTCGCCTTTCAGCGCCGCGAGGTTTTCGCGCAGGGTCAGGACTTTCTTGTCGAGGTCCTTCTTGGCTTCGCCGATGGAGCCGTTCCAGTAGATGTCCTGGGTCAGCTTCTCGCCGAGGTAGGTGAACGCAGTGGTCTTGGCGCCTTCGGCCAGCACGTCGGCGTCACGCAGGGCGTCGATCCACAGCTGCCAGTCTTCGCCGCCCATGACTTTCACGGTGCCGTCGATTTCTTCCTGGGTGGCCGGCTCGAGGGTGGTGTCGACCACGACGCCCTTGTCGGTGTTGATGCCGCGCAGGGTCACAGCCTTGCCGATCGGCTTCAGGGTGGAGTTGTGCACCACGCCTTGCGGGTCGGTACGGCGTGGCGCGGCCAGGCTGTAGACCACCAGGTCGATCTTGCCGAGGTCTTTCTTGATGGTTTCGATGGTCAGGCGCTTGATCTCGTCAGAGAACGCATCGCCGTTGATGCTCTTGGCGTACAGGCCTTTTTCCAGCGCAAACTTCTCGAAGGCGGCGCTGTTGTACCAGCCGGCAGAGCTGAGCTTGCCTTCTTCGCCTTCTTTCTCAAAAAACACGCCCAGGGTGTCGGCGCCGCAGCCAAAGGCAGCGCTGATGCGCGCGGCCAGGCCGTAGCCGGTGGAAGCCCCGAGGACCAGCACCTTTTTCGGGCCGCCTTCAATGGCACCGTGTTCGGTCACGTAGTCGATCTGCTCTTTGACATTCGCTTCACAGCCAACCGGGTGAGCGGTCACACAGATAAAGCCACGAACCCGCGGTTTGATGATCATAAAATTTCTGCCTCTTCCAAGGTGCCGAAGGCCAATGGTGGCCATTACAGCGTCAATCGTACGGGTCTATGACGCCCGGAAAACCGAAGCGTCACGATAGTCGCAAATCTTCTGTTCACAAAATGCTATCCGCAACACCGCCAGCCTGGCCATCCGCCGAGGCATTTTAGGGGGACAGCGGTAAAAATCTGTGCAGTGACTTCACAAATTTCCAGCATTTAAAACGCCACGTGAGGGCGATAACACCCTATCATGACCATATTATTTCGATATGTTTCAGCTCAGGCATGATGCCCCACGGGTTGACTGACTCCTTTGCCTGGCCGGCCAGTCAATCGCAGACGGTTTTGAAGCAATCGAAAACCGCCCGATGGAGCCCAGTTTCATGAGTAAGAGTGTCATCCGCAAACGCCTGGCGTCCGCCGCCTGGGTCCTTGGCGTCTTGCTGTTCATTTATTGTTTCCCCAAGACCACCCTGGTGTTTCTGCTGCTGGTGGTGTTCTGCGGCCTGTACGATTTCCTGCGCAATGGCCTGTACGACGGCGCGACCATCAAGAAGTATTTCATCGGCAACGGCCGCAATACCTGGTTGCTGGCGCCGTTCAACACGCTGTTTGACCTGATGAGCCAGCGCAATCGCCACGTTTATAAAATGAACGACCTGCCGCCGGCCTGGCGCGAAGACCTGCAAAAGGTGATCGACGACGCCATGGCCAACAAAGACGAGATCATCCAGTACCTGGACGAGCGCATGGCCGAGAAAAAACGCGGCATGCTGTTTTTCCAATGGTACGGCCGCCCGATCGAGACCACCCTGGATATCCCGCAACTGCGGGAAAAACTGCCCTACGTGAAAACCATCGGCGTGTCGGTATTCAACGAAAACCGTTCCACCTCGTTTCACTTCGGCCCGCTGCGCATGATGTTCCGCGTGCTCTACAACATGGCACCGGCGCCCCATCACGACGGCGTCTACATCCAGGTCGGCAAGCACAAACACTACTGGCACGATGATCCGCTGTTTATCTTCGATGACACGCTGATGCATGCCTCCTTCAACAAGAACGACGCCAAGCGCTACTGCCTGTTCATCGACATCGTGCGGCCAACCCTGGTGCCGTCGGTGCTCAACGGCCTGATCGCGGGCTTTGCCGGAGCAGTCTTTACCCTGCGTCGGTTTTTCTACAAAAACTGGAAGCTGATTCAGTAACTTCTGCGGCATGATGGTGCGCGACGGTGTTTGCGCTCGGCTCCAGTGCCGGGGAAAATGCCAGTCCAATGCGACCGAAAACGGCGCGCACTATCCTCAAGCCACTGGCCATGCCTGGTCCGGTGGCTGTGCTTTCAGGGAATCAGAATGCCCCAAAGACAAGTCATCAATGCCTCCGTAAGCCCTAAAGGCAGCCTTGAAACGCTGTCGCAACGTGAAGTCCAGCAACTGAGCGAAGCCGGTACCGGCAGCATCTACACCCTCTTCCGTCAATGCGCCCTGGCCATCCTCAACACCGGCGCGCACATCGACAACGCCAAGACCATCCTCGACGCCTATAAAGATTTCGAAGTGCGCATCCACCAGCAGGACCGTGGCGTGCGCCTGGAACTGTTGAATGCACCGGCTGACGCGTTCGTCGATGGTGAAATGATCGCCAGTACCCGGGAGATGCTGTTCAGCGCCCTGCGTGACATCGTCTACACCGAAAACGAACTGGACAGCCAGCGCATCGACCTGAGCAGCTCCCAGGGCATCACCGACTACGTGTTCCACCTGCTGCGCAACGCCCGCACCCTGCGCCCGGGCGTCGAGCCGAAGATCGTGGTGTGCTGGGGCGGGCACTCGATCAATACCGAAGAATACAAATACACCAAGAAAGTCGGCCACGAACTCGGCCTGCGCAGCCTCGACGTGTGCACCGGCTGCGGCCCCGGCGTGATGAAAGGCCCGATGAAGGGCGCGACCATTTCCCACGCCAAGCAACGCATTACCGGCGGGCGCTACCTGGGCCTGACCGAGCCGGGGATCATCGCCGCCGAGGCGCCGAACCCGATCGTCAATGAGCTGGTGATTTTGCCGGACATCGAAAAGCGCCTGGAAGCCTTCGTGCGCGTCGGCCACGGCATCATCATCTTCCCGGGCGGCGCCGGCACCGCCGAAGAGTTCCTGTACCTGCTGGGCATCCTGATGCACCCGGACAACCGCGACGTGCCGTTCCCGGTGATCCTCACCGGGCCGAAACACGCCGCGCCGTACCTGCAACAGTTGCACGCGTTCGTCGGCGCGACCCTGGGCGAAGCGGCCCAGGCTCATTACCAGATCATCATTGACGACCCGGCTGAGGTGGCCCGGCAGATGACCGTCGGCTTGAAAGCGGTCAAACAGTTCCGCCGCGAGCGCAACGACGCGTTCCACTTCAACTGGCTGCTGAAGATCGACGAGGGCTTCCAGCGCCCGTTCGACCCGACCCACGCCAACATGGCCAGCCTGCAACTGAGCCACGCGCTGCCGCCCCATGAACTGGCGGCCAACCTGCGCCGGGCGTTCTCGGGGATTGTGGCGGGCAACGTCAAGGACAAGGGCATCCGCCTGATCGAGCAAAACGGGCCGTATGAGATTCATGGCGACCCGGCGATCATGAAACCGCTGGATGAGTTGCTGAAGGCGTTCGTAGAGCAGCACCGGATGAAACTGCCAGGCGGCGCCGCCTACGTGCCGTGCTACCGCGTGGTGCAGTGAGTCAGCGCTGAACCGCTACGCACTTGATCTCCAGCAGCAAGCCTGGGTTGGCCAGTTCTGATACGCCAATGACCGTCCAGGCGCACAACCCGCGAGGGAACAGGCGGTTTTTCACTTCACGGAATACCGCCATGTGCTCGCTCATGTTCACGTGGTAGGTGGTCATGTCGACCACGTCTTCAAACGTACAGCCCCCCTCCTCCAATACCAGGCGCAGGCTCTCCCAGGCGGCGACGAACTGTGCCTCGGGATCGGTGATGACTTCCAGGTGTTCCGTGCGGCCGACCTGCCCTGCGCAGTACAGGGTCTTGCCGACTTTTACGGCCGGGACGTAGCCGGCGCGCTCGACGATGGGGTGCATGGAAGTGGGGATGATGAGGTGGCGGTCGGTCATATGTTGTATCTCTTAAGGCTGGTTTCAGGCGTGTCGACGGGAAACGTTCGGACTATCGTTTTACCTGTTCCGACCCACCCACGCCAGATGAGTAACCTATGGACCAATGGATCTTGCCCTCCACTATTCCTTACCCTAAGGTAAGGAGTATCACGAGAGAGGCTTTCAACATGGCTACCGCCACACTCACTTCAAAAGGCCAAATAACCATTCCCGTTCAAGTCAGGGCCGCACTTGGGCTGAACACTGGCGACCGGGTCGAATTCGTCGAAATGGAAGAGGGCAAGTTTGCGATCATCGCGGCCAGCAAGACTGTGTTGGACCTCAAAGGGCTGATCCGCAAACCCGCCAAGCCCGTCAGCATCGAAGAAATGAACCTGGCCATCGCTGCACAGGGAGCCAAAGCACGATGATTGGACTGGATACCAATGTGCTGGTGCGTTACGTCACCCAGGATGATCCCGTCCAATCGCCAAAGGCATCCAGACTGATCGAGTCGCTCACCACTGCCTCGCCGGGTTTTGTCAGCCTGGTTTCAGTAGTGGAATTGGTGTGGGTCCTGCAGTCCAGTTACCAGTCAGCCAAGAGTGAAGTGGTTGCGGTCCTGGAGACGCTGCTGCGTACCCGCGAACTGACCGTAGAGCACGCCGACGTTATCTGGCAGGCACTCCGGCGATTTACAAGCACCAGGGCCGATTTCGCCGACTGCCTGATTGAACGCTGCGCCCACGCAGCAGGCTGTGAATATACGGCGACATTTGATGTCAGCGCGGCCAAGGCTACAGGCATGCAGCGGCTGACCTGAGGCGTCGCGTTGCAGAAGCGTCAAGGCTTTGGTAGAAAATGCCCTTACTGACTTTATCCAGAGACAAGACCAACGTGCGCACGCTTTTTCTCGCCGGCCTGGCATTAACGTCCCCATTGACCCTCGCCGAAGCCATCGCCTGGCCCGACCTGCCCGACACCTGCTTTGTCAGCGGTCGCTCCGCTACCAGTCAGGATGTGGACACCGGTTGTGCGGCGTTTCTGATCAATGTGAAGGGCAAGGCGGCAGGCACGCCGATCAAGCTGGATATCCCGCAGTACGCCATGCATGTCGACGAAGGCACCGGCAAGGAAACACCGGTGATCCTCATCCAGGCGGAAGAGAATGGCGATGTTAAAGCGGTAGGTTACAAGGAGCTTGGCACCGGCCAGTTGGGCGCGGCGCTGCTCAGGGAAGTTCGGCTTCTGGGTACGAAGAAGCCGATTTAAGCCATCGGAAAACGGTCAGCGAACCCAACCGCCGCCCTGCCAGTGATAGCCGTCGTTACGCTGCTCCCAATGCGGGTGAACATAACGGTAACCTGGCCGTACCGGCTCCCAGTGGCCGTGAACCGCCACATAGCGCCCGCCTTCCCAACGCCAGTAGCCACGCGACCACAGGTAACCTGGCCGCCCTTCGGGCTCGACCTCGATAACCTGCACCGGCGGCGGTTGCGGCGCGACGACTTCTACATATTCACGCTGCACCGGTCGTCGATCATGTACGACCCGCTCCTCCACACACCCGGAAGCCGCGACGACCAAAGCCGCCAATGCCGCATAACGTAACAACATACAGAATCCTCGGGCGTGACCGCCCAGCGTTTATACCGGTAAAAAAATGCCCCCTTGTTCCAGCCGCGCTCCTGCTCGGCCATAAGACTTTTTAACAGGTGCCAACTGTCAGCTTGCTGAACCCACGGGCAGACAGCAGGTAAAGAAAAACTGACCTTTTCAAGAGGCACAGACTGCGACCGGCTGTTTCAGTCGCACCAGAATCAGCCCGGCCACCACCACGGCGATCCCTGCATACGTCGATGCATGAATCTCATCGCCAAACATCAGTGCCGCCCACACCAGTGTCACGGGAGGCTCCAGGTACACCAATGTCGCCACATGGGTAGCCGTCATTACGCGCAACAACATCCACAGGCTCAGGTAAGCCACGAAGGTAGAGAACACCGTCAGCCAAACGATGGAGATCAATACGTCGGGGGTCTGCGGAATGCTCAGCGTATCGGTGTACAGCACCGCTGCAGCAAAGCCGATCAAGGTCAGCAACGACTGGATAAACAACGCCAGGCTCAGGTCGCCGGAATCAGTGCGGGCCGCCCGCCGTTCGTACAGCGTGGCCACGGTCAGACCGAGTGCCGACACCAGGGGCAATACATACATGACCCACCCGACTTCGGCCCCGCTGTTGCGGTATTGCCCGAAGATGACGATCGACACGCCGGCAAAACCGATCATCAACCCCAGCCACTGCCAGCCGCCGCTGCGTTCGGCGTGGCTACCCGATGACAGCGCCGCCGTCATCAATGGCTGCAGGGCCGCGATGATCGCCGCAATCCCCGGCGGCAAACCGTTCTGGATCGCCACGTAGACACAGGTCAAATAGAGAAACTGCGAGAGGAAACCCACCACCGCGTGATGGCGGATCTGTGCCCAGGAAACCTTCAGCAGCCGCACGTTCAAAAACAGCGCCAGGCACAACGACACCAGCAAGAAACGCCAGAACAGCACGTTGAACACGCCATCACTCCGGGTCGCCAGTTTCGCGCCGATAAACCCCGAACTCCACGACAGCACGAACACCGCCTGTAACAGCAACCGCCCCACGGTTGATCGCTTCATTGAGCCTCCGGTTCGCTTGATTGACCAAAAGGCTAAGTGCCGCGCATGATTCTGTATATTTGAATAATCTGTACCACTAATCCTTAAAAGTGGAATCATGAGCAAACAACTGAATATTGACCTGTTGCGCACTTTCCACGCGGTGGCGCGCTTCCAGCGATTCAACGAAGCGGCCAATCATGTGCACCGCAGTGCCTCGACGGTGACCACGCAGATCCAGAAGCTCGAAGACCAGGTCGGCCAACGCCTGTTCAGCCGCAGCAACCAGGGGGTTGAACTGACGATGTACGGCAAGAAACTCCTGGGCGAAACCACCGAATTCCTCAAGAGCCACGACCGCTTGCTGGCCTCCCTCACGCCGCAACGCATGCAGGGCAAGATTCGCCTGGGTTTGCCTGATTCTTACGCGCCAGACTTCATGCAGGAGTTCCTGCCCCGCCTGGTCGCCGACAACCCACTGCTGGAACTGGAGGTAGAGGCGCGCTCCAGTGGCGAACTGCTCACGCTGTTCGCCAGCAGGCAGTTGGACCTGGCCCTGATTGTCAGCGCCCAGCCGTTGGAACAAGGCGAGCGCCTGGGAGAAATCCAGCCGCTGTGGGTGGCCGCCGAACACTTCAGCTGCCCACCGCAGGCGCCACTGCCGATTGCCGTGCAACTGACAGGTTGCCCTTATCGCGCTGCAGCGATTCGAGCGCTGAAGGAGCACGGCACTTACTATCGGGTGCTGCTGGAAAGCGCGAGTTCGCCCGCTGTTGAAGCGTGTATCCGCAGTGGCATGGCGGTGGGGTTGGTGGAAGAAAGCCGCATGGGTAAGGGATTGACGCGCCAGATTGCTGGAGCTGAACTGCCGCCGCTGCCGCTGCATCACCTGTACCTGCTTGGCGACAGCAGCAACCTGTTGGCACTGCATCTGTATGAGCAGGTCAAGGCCGGCTTCAGCGTCTAGGGTGGTCCGAAACGCAACAGCACCGCATCGACAAATCGCCGCAGCTTGGCGGTGCGCTGGCGATTCGCGGTGTAGAGCAAATGCATCTGCCGACTTGGCGCCTCATAGTCCGGCAGCACTCGCACCAACTCACCGCTCTTGAGCGCCGAGCGCAAGAAATCCTCAGGCCCCAGCACAATCCCGAAACCATCCCGCGCGGCCGACATCAAGGCCCGGCTTTCATTCACGTGCAGGCGGCTGGCAACCTGGGCCTTGTGCAGGACGGCGCCTTGGTAGAACGACCATTCGCGATCAGCCGGACGTGACCAGTAGGCGTATCCCAGGCACTCGTGGTGTTCAAGGTCAGCGGGCGTCAGCGGCGTGCCGCGCTCGGCCAGGTATTTGGGTGCCGCACAGACCACCAGGCGGTAGGGCTGCAGCGGCCGGGCGGTGAGGCTGCTGTTCGCCAGCGGGCCGATACGGAACGCCACTTCGTAGCCCTCCTCCACCAGGTCGACAAACCGGTCGGTCAGGTGCAGGTCGATTTCCACCTCGGGGTTGTCGCGTAAAAATTCGGTCACCAGTGGCATCAGGCTGTAGGAGCCAAAAGTCACTGGGGCGCTGATCTTGAGCTTGCCCCGTGGTGTGTCATTCATGATCTGGGCGAGGGAGTCCGCGGCCTCTGCCTCTGTCAGGATATGTTTGCAGCGCTCGTAGTACGCGCTTCCCAACTCCGTCAGGCTTTGCCGGCGTGTGGTGCGGTTGAGCAGGCGTGCGCCCAGACGCCGCTCCAGCGCCGCCACATGCTTGGCTACCATCTGCGGCGACATTTCCAGGCGTTCGGCAGCACGGGCGTAGGACCCCAGCTCGGCAGCCATCACAAAGGCACTCATGCTTGAAAGGCGGTCCATCATTCACAACTCCCAGTAACAACACCAAGACCAGAACGGCCATTTATCCTCATCCAGTAGCCAATCATCATAACGTCTCTCTCAACTCAGGAGCACCGACATGAAAATTGGCATTATCGGAGCAGGCTTTATCGGACGCGCCGTTGCGCAGTTGGCGTTGGCGGCCGGCCATGAAGTGATGTTGAGCAACTCCCGCGGCCCGCAGTCGATGAGCAGCGTGCTGAGTGGCATTCGTGGGGTTCAAGTGGGTACTGCGCAAGACGCCGCGCAATTTGGCGAACTGGTCCTGCTGGCGATTCCGTTCGAACATTACCGCAGCGTGCCGGCGCAGTGGCTGGAAGGCAAAACCGTGATGGATGCCAACAACTACTACCCGAACCGCGACGGCCATATTCCCGTGCTCGACCGCTTTGAAACCACCACCAGCCGGTTGGTGGCCGAGCACCTGTCGCAATCAAATGTGGTGAAAGTGTTCAACGCTATCCTGGCGCCGGACCTGACCCAGGATGCTCGCAGCCGCGGCGCACCCGACCGGCGCGCGCTCCCGGTCGCGGCGGATGACCCGGCAGCCAAGGCGCAAGTCATCGCCCTGCTGGACGAGATCGGCTTCGACGCAGTAGATGCCGGTGGGCTGGATGAGAGCTGGCGGTTTGAACGCGCCAAGCCGGCGTACTGCATACCTCTGGATAAAGAGGGACTGAAGGCAGCGTTGGCAGCTGCAGAGCGGCAGGTCGAAGTACCCGCTCATTGGTGACACCTGCAAAAAAGCCCGCTGACCGTCACCGGTTCAGCGGGCTTTTTACGTTGCGCAGGCCCTGAATCAGGACCACACCAACGTCTTACAGCGCGAGGTCAGAAGCTGGCTTGCTCGGCTCAGCCGCAGGCTTTGCAGCCTCGGTGGCTTTAGGAGCAGTCAGCTGCGGAATCGCAGGTGGAGGCGTCAGCTGCAGAATGTTGGCGGTGTAGGCCCATTCTTTAGCCACAGCTTCAGGGCTGTCGTTCAGCTTGGTGCCGTAGCTAGGCACGATCTGGTGCAGCTTTTCCTGCCAGGCCGGGGAAGCAACCTGTTCCTTGAACACTTTCTGCAGCACGGTCAGCATGATCGGAGCCGCGGTGGACGCGCCTGGCGATGCACCCAGCAGGCCGGCGATGGTGTTGTCGGCGGAGCTGACCACTTCGGTACCGAGTTTCAGGACGCCGCCCTGCTCTTCGTCACGCTTGATGATCTGCACACGCTGACCGGCCTGCCACAGGCGCCAGTCTTCTTTCTTGGCGTTCGGGAAGTACTCTTGCAGCGCCTTGAAGCGGTCGTCATCCGACAGCATCAGTTGGCCGGCGAGGTACTCGACCAGTGGGTATTCGCGGATACCGACTTTGGTCATTGGCCAGATGTTGTGGGTGGTGGTGCTGGTCAGCAGGTCCAGGTACGAGCCTTCTTTCAGGAACTTGGTCGAGAAGGTAGCGAATGGGCCAAACAGAATCACGCGCTTGCCATCCAGCACGCGGGTGTCCAGGTGCGGAACCGACATCGGCGGTGCGCCAACGGAAGCTTTACCGTAGGCCTTGGCCAGGTGCTGCTCGGCAATCGTTGGGTTATCGGTGACCAGGAACGAACCGCCAACAGGGAAGCCCGCGTATTCCTTGGCTTCAGGAATGCCCGACTTCTGCAGCAGGTGCAGTGCACCGCCGCCCGCGCCGATGAACACGAACTTGGCGTCGGTTTCCGTCTTGGTGCCGTCTTTCAGGTTCTTGTAGCTGACACGCCAGGTGCCATCGGCGTTCTTGGTGATGTCCTGCACTTCGCTCGACAGTTTCAGGTCGAACTTCGGCGTAGTTTGCAGGTGAGCGACGAACTGGCGCGTGATCTCGCCGAAGTTCACGTCCGTACCGATCGGGGTCCAGGTGGCCGCGATTTTCTGGTTCGGGTCACGCCCTTCCATCATCAGCGGAACCCATTTGGCGATTTGCGCCGGGTCCTCGGAGTACTGCATGCCGGCGAACAGCGGGCTCGCCTGCAGCGCTTCGTAACGCTTCTTCAGGAACTTGATGTTGTCATCGCCCCACACGAAGCTCATGTGCGGAGTGGAGTTGATGAACGAACGCGGGTTCTTCAGGACGCCCTGCTGAACCTGCCAGGACCAGAACTGACGGGAGATCTGGAACGCTTCGTTGATCTCGACCGCTTTCGGGATCTCAACATTGCCGTTCTTGTCTTCCGGGGTGTAGTTCAGCTCAGCCAAAGCCGAGTGACCGGTACCGGCGTTGTTCCAGCCGTTGGAGCTTTCTTCGGCCACGCCATCGAGGCGCTCGACCATCTCCATCGACCAGTCCGGTTGCAGCTCATTGAGCCACACACCCAGGGTTGCACTCATGATGCCGCCGCCGATCAGCAGCACATCGACTTTCTTTGCCTCTTCCGCGTGAACGGAAGTGATCCCCATCGACAAAGCCAGCCCCAGCAGGGCAGTGTTTACTTTTTTAAACATCAGTAGCACCTATGATAAAACGCCATCCGCCCCACTGCCCCTGATCATGGGCAACCCTCAATCACGCTGCGCCAGGCAACGCACCGCGGGGTGTGCACATTCATTCGGGGACCGCAGGGTGGGCACACAAGGCCGACGTATCGACCTCACTTTTATGTCCCTTCTGCGCTGACTTCTTATCATTATTGGCTTCAGCTACCTGGGCGCCAGCTAACCACCGGGACGTATACGGTTGTACGTACTCGATAGAGGCTAGACCAAGATGGCGCGCAGAATATCACGCTCGGCGCCTTATATGGACTCAGCGGTCGGGCGGCCATCAGTTCGCCAGTTTTTAAGATTCGTCTCATGTGCCTCTAAAACACAGCATTGCACTATGGATTGGCTTACCTGACGGGTAGGCAGACAACCTTCCTTCTCTTAAAAGAGGCACTGCAATGCTGAACAAACTGAGCCAACTCACCCTCGCCTGCGGCGCTTGCTGGTTGCTGGCCGGCACCGCTCAGGCGGCGGACGGGCAGATCGAATTCACCGGTTCCGTCACCGATAACGCCTGCACCATCACCACCGGCGACGTGAACAAGTCGGTGACTCTGGACCCGGTGCGCATCGCTGACTTCGCGCCCACCGTGGGTTCGGTGCTCACCGATAAAGCTAAGCCGTTTTCCATCAGCCTGGACAACTGCAGCACCGCGACCCGTAAAAACGTCGCGATCACCTTCAGCGGCCAGCAAGACGCCAGCGACCCGACATTACTGGGCCTGACCGGTGAAAACCAGGTGCGCGGCATCGCGATCCAGATCACCGACTCCCGTAACGGCAACAAACTGCCACTGAACACGCCGACCGCCGATTACGACCTGCGTGCACAGTCCAATACCTTCGACTTTACCGCTGCCTACGTGCGCACCGTCGCCGACACCACCACCGGTGAAGGCGACGACGCGGTGACCACCTCCGGCATCAGCACCGGTCAGGTGCACGCGCTGGCCAGCTTCGACGTTACCTACAAGTAATTGCTCGTCAACACCGTGGGCCAGGCGTTCGCGCGCCGGCCCGCGGGCTTCCGGAGGTCCCCCTGTCATGCGTTTGAAAGTCTATCTTCTGCTCGCCCTGCTGCCGCTCTGGCACAGCGCCGCCAACGCCGCCGTCACCGTCGGCGCCACGCGACTGATCTACGACGGCGCTTCCAACGAAGCCAACCTGAGCGTCAGCAACCGCGACGACACCTCGCCTTACCTCGTGCAGTCCTGGGTCAGCCACTTCGGCAGTGGCAACGAGGAAAGCGTCGATAACTTTATCGTCACGCCGCCGCTGTTCCGGCTGGATGCCGACAAGGAAAATATCCTGCGCATCATTTTTACCGGTGGCCCAGAAGTGCCCCAGGACCGCGAAAGCCTGTTCCTGATGAACGTCAAGGCAATCCCGGCCATGAGCGACGATCAAAAAGGCAAGAACGTGCTGCAGATCGCGCTCAAGACCACGATCAAACTGTTCTACCGCCCGGCCGGCCTCAAAGGTTCGCTCAAGGACGCGGTGGCGCAAGTGAACTGGAAGGCCCAAGCGGGTGCATTGGCCGTCAATAACGCCTCCAAGCTGCACGTGGTGGTCAGCGAACTGAAGCTCAACGGCCTGCCGATCACCCAGGCGCCGGATGTGCTGCGCCCAGGCGAAGCGCGTGAGCTGCCGATCCAGGCAAAGGCCGGCGATGAAGTGCAACTGAGCTACATCGATGACTACGGCAGCATCGTGACCGCCCCCGTCATCCGCATTCACTGATACCCACGCGACAACCCCGGAACGCCTTTTCAGGAACGACCATGCTCCGTTCATTCCCAGTCATGCGCCGTCGGGCCGTGAAGGCTTTCGGCTGCCCGCTCGTGGCCGCCGCCGCCTTGCACCTGGCCCCCGCACACGCCGGCTACGAGTTCGATGCGTCGTTTCTCGAAATCGGCGGCGGGCAGAGTTCGGCCGCTGTGAAACAACAGGTCAGCGCCATGAGCGACGGCCAGTTGCCGGGGATTTACCGGGTGGATATCCAGCTCAACCAGCGCTCGATCGAACAGCGTGATGTGCGTTTCATCCGCGCCACCGGCACCCAGGAACGCTCGAGCACCGGCCTGTTCCCCTGCCTGGATGTCGAGTTCTTCCGCGCCCAGGGCGTGGCCGACACGGCCCTGCAAAACCGCACCGACGCCGACCCCACCTGCATTGCGTTCGATCAGGGCCTGGCCGGCGTGAGCTACGACTACGACTTCAACCGCCAGATCCTGTCGATTGAAATCCCACAGGCCTACCTGGGCAGCATCCCTTTTGAAGTGCGCCGTCGGCAATGGAGTAACGGCGAACAGGTGGCCTTCACCAACTACAGCTTCACCGGCAGCACCGTGGAGTCCGATACCGGCCGCCGCCAGGACCAGTTCGGCAGCCTGAGGAGCGGCGTGAATGCCGGGGCCTGGCGCCTGCGCAATTTTTCGACCTGGCAAAAAGGCAGCACCACGCCCGGGCGCTGGGAGTCGCTGGAAACCTACGCCCAGCGCGACATGGGCAATATGATGGCGATCGCCACCCTGGGCGATTCCACCACCGAAGGCGACCTGTTTGACGCGATCCCCTATCGCGGGCTGGGCATCGCCTCTGATCTGGACATGCTGCCCGACCAGGCCCGCGAATTCGCCCCGGTGATTCGCGGCATTGCCAATGGCCGCTCGCGGGTGATCATCCGCCAGCGCGGCTATGTGATCCATGAGCAATGGGTGCCGTCGGGGCCGTTCGCCTTGACCGACCTGTACCCCACCGCCAGCAATGGCGACATCGAAGTCACCGTGGAAGGCCCGGACGGCCAGCGCCAGGTCTACACCCAGTCGTTCTCGTCGGTGCCCTACATGCTGCGCGAAGGCCAGCAAAGCTATTCGGTATTCGCCGGCCAATACCGCCCGGCGCAATCGTCCTTTGTGCAGCAAACCCCAACATTTATCCAGGCCTCCCTACGACGCGGTTTGAGCGGCAGCACCACGCTGTTTGGCGGCAGCCTGCTGAGTAATCAATACAACGCCGGCCTGCTGGGTTTTGCCCACGACTTTGCCGGCTTTGGCGCGATCTCGGTGGACGTGACCCACGCCCGCAGCGACGCCGTGGGCCGGGAGAAAACCACGTCCAGCGGCCAGTCGTTTCGCTTTCGCTATTCCAAGTCCCTGGCGGCCACCGACACCAACTTCAGCCTGATCGGCTACCGCTACTCCACCGGCGGCTACTACTCGTTCAACGAAGCGCTGAACAGCCGCAGCACCGAGCAAACCCTGGACACGTACCGCAGCGGCCACATGAAAAGCAACTTCACCGCCAACGTGTCGCAGCAATTGGGCGGCTACGGCGGGGTCTATGCCAACGTGTCGAAAACCGCCTACTGGGACAAGAGCAAGGCCGACACCTCGATCCAATTGGGATACAGCGCGAGCGTCGGGGACATTTCCTACTCCCTTGGGCTGGGCCTGAACAAAGGCGCCAACAGCGACGACCGCAGCCTGTCCCTGAGCATCAGCATGCCCCTGGGCGGCACGCGCAGCCAGCGCGTTACGGCCAACATGAACCAGAGCGTGCGGGGCTCGGCATCACGCACCGCGACCCTGAGCGGCAACGCGTTCGAGGACGATACGCTGGCCTACAGCGCGGGTGTGTCGCAGCAAGTCAGCGGCGCGCAACGCCAGACCGGCGGCACCTTCGCCGCGCAATACGACGCGCCCAACGCGATTGTGCGCGGTGCCTATAACGAGACCACCGGCAGCCGCCAACTGGACATGGGCGTCGAAGGTTCGGTGGTGGCGTATGGCAGCAACCTGATGTTCAGCCAGCCATTGGGCGAAACCAATGTGATCGTCGCCACACCGGGCGCCGCCGACGTGGGCATCAGCAACAAGCGCGGTGTGCGCACCAACAGCAATGGCTACACCGTGGTGCCGCAAGCCCTGCCCTATCGCAAAAACCGCGTGTCGCTGGACACCCAGTCGATGCCGTCTGACGTCGACATCGCCGAGCCGGTGCAGGAAGTCACGCCAAACCGCGGCGCGTTTGTACTGGCCGACTTCGACACCCGGCGCGGCCAACGCATCCTGTTTCGCATCAGCGACACCCTTGGCGAAGCAGCGCCGTTTGCCGCCCGCGCCGAATTGTTTGCCCCGGATGGCCGCGCCCTCGGCAACACCCTGGTGGCCGACAAAGGCCGCGCGTTCCTGACCGGCGTGCCGCCCGAGGCGCGGTTGTTGGTCAGCGTCGACGGCCAGCCGTGGTGCAGCCGCGAATTGAAGCTGGACGAAACAGCGCCTGCCGACGGCGGCATCACCCAAATGAATATTCAATGTGAGCGCGCGGCCGGTGGGTCGGGTGCCAAGGATTCCTGACATGATCGTTAAAGCAACACATAAGGTGCGTGGACGGCTGATGCTTGCGCTGTTGTGCGCAGTATTGAGCTGCCTTTCACAACAGGCGCAAGCGTTGGTCGAAGGGAATCTCAACTGCACAGTGCCAGGCGTTCCGAGCGGCGGCTACACGTTTACACCGGGCCAGGCGATCAGGATCGTCTTCGAGGGCACGTGCACCGTTCGCCGCGCATTCCCCTATTCAGCCGGTTTAAATACGCGAATCAACTACATGAGCGGCCCGAATCAAGCCCCGTTGAGATGGTCCGACCCGTATAACAACATCTATTTATACGATCTGAATATCGGCCAATACAGCCGCAATTGCCTGGGCGGCTACTGCCGGCCTCTACCCCTTAATACTGTGGTGCCTTACCGCTACATTCTGGTGGGCACAGCACCCCAAACTGCAGGCACACGTTGGATAGGGGTGTTGCTGGGCGTTACCTCGGAAAACTGGCTGGGTTATGGCGAGTGGTTTCTTAACACAGGGTTTTCATACACCGTAGTCCCGCCTGCCTGCAGCCTGAGTTCACCCGGCAGCGTCAACCTGCGCTTCGGCTCTATCAGCAACAGCGACATCAATAACCAGATGCAGTCGACCACAGTGTCAATTAAATGCTCGGCGCAGATGCGAGCCAACGTCTACCTGCTTCCAAACCAGACGGTAGTCAGCCCTACTACCGGTGTGACGCGCACCTCGCTGGCAGGTTTGAACATGCAGGCGCTGTGGACCGACACCCTGAACCCGGTGAACTTCACTACCCCGCGCTTTATGCAGTTACGCGTGGGCAGCAATGACGTAAACCTGAGCTTCAAGCCACAACTGGCGGCCGGGCAATCACCGACGGGTGCGTTTCAGAGCCAATACACGCTGAACATCGACTATCAATGAGGGCCTTGCCATGAAAACTCCACTGCTCGCCCTGATGCTGCTCAGCAGCACCGCTCACGCTGCCGACGTGGTGAATATCACCGTCAGCGGCACCCTCACCCGCCCACCGTGCGTATTGAGTACCGGCACAACCCTGACCGCCGCATTTGGCGACGTGCGTACTGACCAGGTGGCGACCACCGGCACTGTGGAAGTGCCGGTGCGCTTGAAGTGCTCGTCGGGTTCTTCGCTAAATGTCAGCTTCACGTCCAATAACGGCACCTACACCTCCACCGTGGCCAAGACCACGGCGGATAACCTCGGTGTGTCGTTGCTGTGGGCGGACAACACGGCGGCAAACCTCAATGGCACCGTCAAGAAATACACCAACCTCAGCGGCGACGTGGATATCAGCCTCAAGGCGCAACTGGTCGAACGCGGCACGCTGGCGCCGGGCGCGTTCACCTCGTCGATGGTCATGACCCTCAATTACCTATGAAAGCGCTCGCCTGGATGCTGCTGGCCGTAGCCAGCACCGCCCTTGCGCAAGCGGCGGAAGAAGCGCAGATCGACGTCAGCGGCAAGCTGACCGCACCGCCGTGCACCGCAAGGTTTCCGAGTACGCAACAGGTGGACCTGGGCAAGGTCAACCTCAACCAGTTGGCCGACGGCAGCACCGTCGCCACCGATGTGCCGCTGGTCTTCGACTGTCAGGCGGGCGCTCAGGTCGAGCTGAGTTTGTCGGCGGGCATGGCCCGGGCCCTCACCGTCAGCCCGGTGCTGCTCACCAATCTCCCATCCCTGGGGTTGCAGGTGCAATTGCGTGACAAGACCGACAAGCCGGGGATCGGCCTGGGCCAAACCGGCACCTGGCCGGTAGAAGACGAACCGTTGGCGCTGACCCTGCGCGTCAAGCCCGTGTCCCTGGGCGAGCTGCCCGAGGCGGGTAGCTACAAAGCCACCCTGTTGATGCAGATGACGTACCGCTGATTACTGAAACTGCCGGGCTTCGATGCAATAGGTCAGCAGCGCCTGGTCACTGTCCACCTCCAGCTTGCGCATGGCCGAAATCTTCTGCGCGCTGACGGTCTTGTTGCTGCGGCTCAACTGCCGCGCGATATCGCTCACGCTCATGCCCGTCACGAATAAACGCAGCACTTCCATCTCCCGTGGCGACAGGCTCTGGAAGCGCGCCTGCACCTGGGTCACATTGGCCAAGACCGAAGTCGCGGCGGGCTCCGGTGCGCGGTAACTGCGCTGGGCACTGATCGCGCCGAGGGCCTTTTCGATCTCGCCGTGCAGGTGGTTCTTCTGGATCACCCCGGCCACACCCAATTCCTGCAAGCGGGTGAGAATCAGGCTGTTGGAAATCATGGTCAGCACCAGCACCTGGGTCGCGGGAAAGTGACGCAGGATGTACTCGATCAGCTTCAACCCATCGCCATAGGTGTCGTCACCCGGCATGTTGAAATCGGTGATCAGGACTTGCGGCCGGTGCTTGCGCAACTGCTCGATCAGTTGACTGGAACTGACCGCCTCGCCCACCAGGCTGTAGCGTGAATCACGCTGCACAATTTCGCGCACGCCCACCAGTACGATCGGGTGGTCATCGGCGATCACAACGTTCATTTCTCGCATTCTTTATCTTCCTTGTAATGGGCTTTCATCAAGTTTGCGACTCTGCCAGCAAGCACTGCGCAACCGCTGTAAGCCGTGCGCACACGCCTCGAATCTGCGTGGTGGCGTATGTATCCAGCGGTGCGTCGTACAGGGTGTTCTCCCATGCCTGACAAGCGCTGGACAGTTCCCCGGCACGCACACTGGCCAGCGCGCCGTTGAGGCTGTGCAAACGCTCACGTACGAGGGTGGCATCGCCGGCCGTCAGGCCTTGTTCGATCTGCTGCACATCCACCAGCAACGTGTCGGCCATCAGTTGGCGCATGGCCGGGGAAAGCTCGATCCAGCCTTCGCGGTCCCGGTCCACCTGCACCACCGGCAAGGCCGTGGCCCGCCGGCAGTGCGCCATTAACGCCTGGCGCAGCATGCTCAGGCTCAGCGGTTTGACCACCCACGCGTTCATGCCCACCGCCAGGCAACGCTCGCCCTCCTCGCGCAGGGCATTGGCGGTGACGCCGATGATCGGCACCTGGACGCCTTGTTCACGCAACGCGCGGGCCAGGTCGTAGCCGTTGAGGCGCGGCATATTGATGTCGGTGATCACCAGGTCGAACGGCTGCGAACCCCAGATTTGCAGCGCATGCTCGCCGTCACGCGCTACGGTGGGGTGGGCGCCAAGGGCCTCGAGCTGTTCTTGCAGCACGGCCTGGCTGACCGGGTTGTCTTCGGCGACCAGCACGCGCACGTTCAGGCACGGTGCGTCCAGGCACGGCGGCATCGGCGGTTGTTCCGCAGAGGGCAGGGTTTCCTGAAGCACCGGCAAGGTGATGAACAGCGAAAAACTGCTGCCCAACCCTGGCTCGCTGACCACGCGCATGCTGCCGCCCATCAACTCACTCAAGCGCGAGCAGATAGACAGGCCCAGGCCGGCGCCATTGCCGTCCTGGTCGCCCGCTACCTGATAAAACGGCTTGAACAACTGGTCCAGCGCCTTTTCCGGAATGCCCACGCCGGTGTCAGTGACCTGCCATTGCAGGGTCACTTTATCGTCAAGTAGTTGCTGCACCATCAGGCGCAAACGCACGCGCCCGGAGTCGGTGAACTTGATCGCGTTGCCCAGCAGGTTATGCAGGACCTGCCGGATGCGGCCAGCATCGCCAAGCAGTTGCGGCGGTAGCAGCGGGTCGATCTCGGCATCGATCTGCAAGCCTTTATTGCGCGCGGTCGCGCTGAACGCCAACACCGATTCCGCCACCAACTGGCCCGGGCTGAACGGCGCCGCTTCCACGGCCATTTGCCCGGATTCGATTTTCGATACATCCAGTACGTTGCTGATCAACTGGAACAGCACAGTGGACGAACCCTGGATAATTTCCAGGTAGTGGCGCTGGCGCTCGCTCATGTCGGTCAGGGCCATCAGTTCCAGATTGCCGAGCACGCCGTACAGCGGGGTGCGGATTTCATGGCTCATGGTTGCCAGGAACACGGTTTTGGCCTCGTTGGCTTCGGTGGCTTCCTGGCGCGCCTGGGTCAGCAACTGGGCCTCGTCCACGTGTCGGGTGATGTCGTTGCAGCCGCAGAGGAACACGTCCTCACCTTCGTACCGCGCCGCCACCACCACGACCTGCAAGTACCGCCCCTCCACCGCCAGGCACATCTCGCCGGGGGTGTCCGGGCCATCGTTGGCCTTGAGCACGTCGAGCAGCGGTGCGGTGCCCTGCAATTGCAGCGCGCGCTGGTTTTCCAGGAGTAACTGGTGATCGCTGCGGCGCACTACGCACAATCCCACCGGGGCGTTGTGCAGCATGATGCGGTTGAATGCCTCGCTCTCGAACAGACGCTCCTGCGCGCGTTGCGCCGGGCTGACGATGCGGGTCTTGTACCAATGGTTGATCCACCAGCCCAGCAGCACGGCCGCCAGAAACGTCAGGCCAAGGCCCAGCAGCGGCCATTTGGCGTAGCGCAGGAAATCCTGATAGCTGATGGCGTACAGGCCGGTCCAGTGCTCGCCACCCTCGCTGAGCATCTTGAAGCGCAAACCCTGGCTGTTGAAGCTCAGGCCCAGGGGCGCCATGTGTTCATCGCCGAGGCTGCCGAGCAACACGTCGCCCTGGGGCGAGATCAGGGTGAACTGGTTGTAGACCGACAGTTGCAGTACTCGCTCGATTTCGTCGACCTGCGAGGTGTCCACCACCGCCGCCAGCGTGAGCAGGCCCTGAGGCTGATTGGCCGGCAATACGGCGGCAGGCGCGTCGAGGCCGATCATCGCGACCACGCTGCGGCTGTTCTGGTACAACTGCGGCGGCGCACGCATCCAGCGCACGCGGCTGTCGGTCAGCAGGAGGCTTTGGCTCTGTTGCAGTTGCTGCAAGCGGCTCACCACGTCGCGGTACTGCTCGCGCAACAATGGCTGGTGCTGGCGCAAGCCGCCCACGCCGGGCACGGCCAGGCTGGCGACGGCATTGGGGGTGAACACGAACAGCTGCGGCGAGGCGTAAAACGAGCTGGCCCAGTAGCCGCCGTAGTAGTCAGTCAGTTGCACGCCAAACGCCAGTGCCCGGCGCGTGTCATCCGCCGAGAACGTCTCGGCGTGGGACAAGGTGAAGGGTAGCGACATCGCAAACCCCTTGGCCTGCAACACCACCTGCCCGCCTTCGTGCTGCAACTCCACCACCGAGGTCGACTGCACGGCCGGCAGCGGCGGCGCGTTGCTGCGGCTGTAGCCACTGGCCACGTTGCGCAGGAACGCCTCGTGCTCATGGATGATCTCCACCACGCGGGCGAAGTGGAACTCGACCTTTTCCTGTTCAGCGTCGAGCAACCGCGACACCGCCCAATAGCAACTGCTGGACAGCAACAAGGCGAGCCCCGTGAGCAATAACAGGGCTTTGTTCAAGCGTTGAGAGCTTTGCGCCAGCTTGTCCAGGCGCAGACTTGCATGTTTCATCGTCAGTACCGCAGAAGCCTGAATCAGGATATGGGGCCTATGCTTGATCCCGGCATTGGCCAATAACGCCCGGCTGACCGGGCGACCCTTCCTTCGGGCTTCTTGACTGTGTGACCCTGGCCACTCACATAAGTGCTGGCGCAGGGCCATCCTCGATTAACAGGGCGCTGAATTTTTCCGCCGCCACGGCATGGGAGATCAGGAAACCCTGCACCTGATCGCAGCGGATACGCCGCAACACCGCCAGCTCCGCCTGGGTCTCGGCGCCCTCGGCGATGGTGGTCAGCCCGAGTTTGCGGCCCAGCTCGACAATGCTTTGCAAGGCCGACGCCAGGCTTTCGTTCTCGGCACAGCCATGCACCAGTGACCGGTCGATCTTGACCTCGTTGAACGGCGTCGACACCAGGTTGAAGTAGGAACTGAACCCCTTGCCGAAGTCATCCTGCGCCAACCCAAAGCCCATCATGCGCAAGCGACATGCTCCAGCGTAGTAGTTACTGGGCAGCCGTGTGGTGGAGCTTTCCATCAATTCGAAGGTAATTTGCCGGGGTTCGGCGTCGCGGCTTTGCACCTGGGCAAGCAGGCGGTCGACCAGGTCGCTCTGGTCGAGCAAATGCGTGGGCAGGTTGATCGACACCGGCAGCCGGTAACCGAGTTGCGCCCACTGGGCCTGGGCGATGAGGGTTTGGCCGAGAATGCAGGTGAGCAAGCGGGTTTCCAGGTCAAGGCGCTCGATGTCGTCAAGAAACGCGCCGGGCATCAATAACCCTTCCACCGGGTGCACCCAGCGTGCCAGGGCTTCGGCGCCCACGATGCGCCCGTCATGCAGGGATTTTTTCGGCTGGAACCACGCCTGGATTTCACCATTGGCCAAGGCGCGCTCAAGGTTCTCCCGGGCATGGCTGACACCCCGGTGGCAACACGGCGTGCGCGCCTGCTCGGCGAGTTTGTCGAGGCAATCGCGCAGGGTGCGCACCTCGCGTTCGCGCACCGGCTTGGAGATTAGCCCGGCGACGGTCAGGCCGAGGTTCCCGGCCACCTGCCCGGCGCCCACCAGCATGCGCCGCGACGCCACGCTCATCAGCGCCAGCGCAGGCGGCGCGTGCATGCGGGCCAAGTGCTGGATCAGTTGCACACCGTCCATCCCCGGCATCATCAAGTCGCTGAGCAGCAGATCGTAGCGCTGTCGGGCCAGGCGTTGCAGCGCGGTGGCGCCATCCCAGACCACATCGACGTCAAACCCGCCGATGGCCTGGAAGACGTTGATCAAGTACTCATGCTGGAAAGGATGGTCTTCCACGATGAGTACGCGATAGGCGCTCAAAGCACCCTCCTCTGATAGCGATGCAGGCACTGGTAGAGGGCGCGCAGGGTGAACGGCTTGACCAGGCAATGATCCATGCCAGCGTTCAGGCAGCGCTCGGCTTCGTCGAGCATCGCGTTGGCGGTGGCCCCGATGATCGGCAGTGAGCAACCCAGGCGACGCAGTTGTTCGGTGAGTTCATAGCCGTTCATGCGTGGCATGTTGACGTCGGTGAGAATCATGTCGAACGCGGTATCACCCCACAATGACAGCGCTTCAATGCCGTCGCCGGCCAGCACCACGCTGCAGCCGAGCTCTTCCAACTGGTCGCGCAGGATCAACTGGTTGATCAGGTTGTCTTCGGCCACCAGCAGGCGCAGGTTGAGGCTGAACTCGGTGGGCTTCTCGCTGATCCTCGGCGACAACAACTCTTCGCTGCCCTGGGCGCGGCTGACCGCGCGGTTGAGCGCCTGCAGGTTGTTCAGGCCGATCTGCCAGGGATAAGCGCCATGCTCGTCGACCGCGGCCATCACCCGCGGCCCGGACCAATGCAGCAACTGGTCGGGCTCGGTCGGGCCGGGATACAGCTCGACCAATACCGCGCCGGGGTCGGCCTCGGCGGACTCCGGCGCACCGAGTTGCGCGCGCGCGCCCCAGCGACGCAACCAGCCGCCAACACTTTCCGCCAGCTCACGCACCGGCGACACCACATACACCCGCTCGCCGAGCAGCGGCTGCGCCCAGGGAGCCTGGTCGTCGTCGTTGACTTGCTCCAGCGGCAAGGTGAAGGAAAAGCTGCTGCCCAGGCCCGGTTCGCTGACCACCCGCAAGGTGCCGTTCATCAAGTGCATCAGGCGCTTGCAGATCGACAAGCCCAGGCCGCTGCCGGCGACCACATTCGCATTGCCGCTGACCTGGAAGAACGGCTCGAACAGGTACCGCTGGTCTTCCTCGGCGATGCCCTTGCCGGTGTCGACTACCTGCCACTGCAACATCGTGCGCTCGCCTTCACGGCTTTCCAGGCGCAGACGCAAGACAATCCGGCCGCTTTCGGTGAATTTCAGCGCGTTGCTCAGCAGGTTATTCAGGATCTGGCGGATGCGTGTGACATCCCCGCTCACGTGGTCGGGCAACTGCGGGTCGAGGCAGGCGAACAACTGCAGGCCCTTGCTTTGGGCGGCGCCTGCGTAGCCCTGGATCACTTCCTGCACCAACTCGATCGGTGAGAACGTGCTGAACTCTAGGGACAGTTGTCCCGCTTCGATTTTCGACACGTCCAGCACATCGCAGATCATTTGCAGCAAGTTCGCCGACGAGCCCTCGATGGCATTCAGGTAGCCACGCTGCTGGCTGTTAAGGTCGGTGCGCGCAAGCAATTCCAGGGTGCCCAGCACGCCATACAATGGCGTGCGGATTTCATGGCTCATGGTTGCCAGGAACAGGGTCTTGGCCTCATTCGCCGCGTCCGCCAGCGTGCGCGCCTGCTGCAGGGCCAACTCCACCTGCTTGCGTTCGGTGATGTCGCTGAAGGCGCAGATCAGCACCTCCTCACGCTGGTAACGGGTTGGCGCGAAACTCAGGTACAGGTGACGACCGTCGGCCATTTGCAGCTCGTCGGTGCTGCTTTGTTCCGACTCATCGAACGCGCGGCGAATCCAGCCGTGACACAGTTGCTGGCGCTCGTGGCCGTTGCCCAGCCATTGCCGGGACAGGGGGTTTTCCAGCACTACCTCGCCGTCGCTGCGGCGCAGCACGCACAAGGCCACTGGCGCGATGCGAATCACCGCACTGCTGAATGCCTCACTCTCCACCAGCGCTTCGATGCGATTGGCTGCCGGGATAATCAAACGCTGATCGATGCGCCGCACCAACCGCACCATCAACAAGCTGGCCGCTGCGCACAACAGCAGGCACAGCAGCAACGGCATGGCCAGGCTGGGCAACAGTGAACTCAGCTCCAGGCTGTAGACGATCTGCCACTGGGAGTAACCCAGGTGCTTGCGAATGGCCAAGCGATCCGGCAGCCAGCGGCTGCCTTCCCAACCAAAGCTGGCCGTGGCGTGATACTGGCGCAGCACCTGCGCAGCCGACGGTTGATGAGGCGTGCTGCTGAAAATCAGCTGCCCGGCGCCGTCAAGCAACATGAAGTCCCCGGCTTTTTCATGCTGCAGGGCGTTGATCAGGTCCGGGCCGTCCACCTCCAGCCCGAGCCAACCCGACGTGGGGCTACGGTCGTCGAGGCGGGTGAAGATGTATAGCGGTGAATCCAGGCGGCTCTGCTCAGTCAGCCACAACTCATCGCTGACCGAGACCTTGCCGGTGTCCACCGCCATCAACCGCTGCAATACCGGCTGCGGCACATTCTCCGGGGCCGCCCCAACGGTAAACAGGCGCTCCACCACCGGCTCGGCGCGCTGCGCGACGTAGATCAGGTTGACCTGGTTGACCTGCAGGTAATCAAGCAGGCGCCTAGTCAGCCAAAGGCTCCAGATATTGCCCGCCTCGCCCAAGGTGATGTGCAACTCTTCGGCCGGCACATTATTGAGGTTGCCCACGGGTGGCGTGACATGACGAACCGTCGACAGGCCGAGGCTTTTGAGCAGCGTCTGGCGGCTGACAAAAAAACTCTGCGCATCGGAAATCGCCTCATTCATATAACTGCGCCGTAGCGAAATTTCCTCATTCAACGCCGCACGCAAGTAGCTGTAGGCACCCACATACACGCCGAGCACCAATGCCAGGGCAAACAGCCGCAACAACTTGCGCGCGGCCTTGGGCGTCGAAAAAGAAGAGTCGAGTGGTTGCAGGAAATGTTTGAGCTTCATCGCCAAAAGAGTAAGCGTGGCGAGAGGGTAGTTGAATAAGACGGATCTCAAAGCCCCGCACTGCTTGCGCCGATGGAACTCTCGCGCAACACGCTGTTCTAGACACCTTCGTCGCTGCTTGCGTAGCATCGGCGGCTGTCCTTCGTGCACTTCATCAAACAGAGTTACCCATGACTATCCAGCAAACACCCGGGCACGTGCTGCCCGCGCGCAGCGCCGCCAAAATGGAAGCGGCCATGGCCGTGGGCGCCTTTGCGATCGGCACCGGCGAATTCGCCATCATGGGCCTGATGCCCGACATCGCCCACAACCTCAATCTCAGCGAACCGCAAGTGGGCCACGCCATTAGCGCCTATGCGCTGGGCGTGATGGTCGGCGCCCCGCTGCTGGCGATCCTCGGCGCCAAGTTGCTGCGTAAACACATGCTGCTATTGCTGATGGGCCTTTATGCCCTGGGCAACCTCGCCACGGCGTTTACCCCGACCTTCGGTTCGCTGGTGGCCTTCCGCTTTATCAGCGGCCTGCCCCACGGCGCCTACTTCGGCATCGCCGCCGTGGTCGCCTCCAGCATGGTGCCCAACGACAAACGCGCTGGCGCCGTCGCCCGCGTGATGATGGGCCTGACCCTGGCCATGCTGCTCGGCAACCCCATCGCCACCTTCCTCGGTCAACACTTTGGCTGGCGCTCGGCGTTCGCGCTGGTCAGTGCTATCGCCCTGTGCACCATCGCGCTGGTCTGGCAATTCGTACCGGATCGCCACGACGAACCCCGCAGCGACCCGCGCAAAGAACTGCGCGCCTTCACCAAACCGCAGGTGTGGATGGCGCTGTCCATTGGCGCTATTGGTTTTGCCGGGATGTTTTGCGTGTTCAGCTACCTGGCGCCGACCATGCTCGAAGTGACCAAAGTGTCGCCGCAGTGGATCCCCTTCGGTCTGGCCGCGTTTGGCGTAGGCGGCATCATCGGCAACATCGCCGGCGGCAAGCTGTTTGATCGCCTGCAATTTCGCGCAGTGGGCTGGATTATGGTGTGGTCGATGGCCGTGCTGATCTTCTTCACCTTCGCCGCGAGTTCGCTGTGGAGCGTACTGCTGGGCATCGGCCTGGTCGGCACCATGATCGCCATGGCCGCGCCGCTGCAAATCCGCTTGATGGACATTGCGCATGAAGCACCGAGCCTGGCGGCGGCGTCCAACCACGCGGCGTTCAACCTGGCGAATGCGCTGGGGCCGTGGTTCGGTGGGATGGCGATTACGGCGGGGTATGGGTGGACCAGCACGGGCTACATTGGCGCGGCTACGGCGCTGGTAGGCTTGGGCATCTACCTGATCGCCCGACGTATGAAAGGCGGTCACTAAAGCCCTCCCACGATCCAATGTGGGAGCGGGCTTGCTCGCGAAAGCGGTGGGTCAGTCACTGAGTAAATGACTGCCCCACCCGCTCAGTCAGTCATCATGCATCAACCCCGAACCATACTCCCCGTAACTGCTCCCCAGCGCACTGCCCCCAAAATTCATCTTGGCGGCCTTGCTGGGGCTGTGGTCGCCAAATGCCTGGCATCCCCCTGAATAACAAGGGTCGCTGCTCAGGTCGCTACTCATGCCCGATGAACCCGACGAACAAGCGGCCAAGAGCAACGTGCCTGCGACCATCACGACTTTGACGAGATTGGAGATCATTTTTTCAGTTCCCTTTGGGCTTATGGGCTGAGCGTAGGCCTCAATGCCGGTGAGAATTATGAAACTTTGCCGTAGGACAGGATCGGTTCAGGTTGATGTCGTTTTGGCGACGAATTATCCGGGCACATATTCTGATTGGCGATATAAACGGTTAGCCCCTACATATTAAAGCCGACCAGGCATCAATTTAGATGAGCCTGCGGCCTACGTAGAGGGAAGCTCAATAATGGCTAAAGACGAAAAAACCAGTGAAAGCGTCGCTTCAAAAGCAGCCAAGCTGCTGGCGGATCCCACCACTCCGCCGGATGTGAAATCTGTGGCGGCTTCGGCGCTGACTCAGGCGCCCGACAAAAAGAAAAAATAAGCTGAAAACCGTGCCAGGGTGGCTGGAGCTCTGGCACTGGCCACCACGGCACCACGCCCATTCCTGTTAAACTGTCCGCCCTTCGCCTTATCCATCTCAGATCCTAATGTCCTCACCTATAGCACCAACGCCATCGTTCTCCCGTCGCTTCTCCGTTGCTCCGATGATGGATCGGACGCACCTTCTCTTATCCTCCCGTAAATAAAGGCCCAAACGCCTCTCCCCCATTCCTCGTACCACCTACGTACCACCAACCTACACTACAATCCATGCGCCTCCTCTCCGTTCGGCCGCTCTAGCAAAATTTAAGCATCCGTTTTCAGCTCCAATCATGACCACTATCGCAGTCGGGCTTTCAGCTTTCATCGGAAGCTTCCCAAGCTGATAAGGAGGGTTCGATTCCACTCACCCGCCCCCATTATTTTCAAGACCTCCAGCGGTCTCGAGGTAGCGTTAGGCGAAGTTGGTAACAGTCGGTGACAGTTACGCAATTTGTAAGGAAGCGCCAGGCTGGCTTCCTCTCGCCTGCAATACCCGGCTTTTAGGTTGCCCCCAGGGAAAAAGGTAATTTTGGTAATTTCCTTCTCTATCTGCCCAAAAACACCAATAAAATCAATGAATTAATAAGACCTTATTAAAGTAATAATAGGGTAATGGACAGGTTAGAAAATTACCTTTGTCTTTAGTAATTTTAGCCCCTTACGAAACCCTTTAAAATCAGTGACATGTGAAGTTATTACCTCCAGCCTTACCTAGTATTACCCTCTGAGGTAATACGTAAAAACCACGGTTTACATGGGCTACAGGCCTTTTTCCGCACCGACTTACCAAAATTACCCTTTTCCCGCCCCTCGACCTGAAATTGACCCTCCTAATTCGCTGCTATGCTTGGAACTTTCCGAACGGAGTCGACGCCATGGCCAGCGAATATTCGCTTCCGATAGTCCTCGAAAAAATCTACGGAAATCAGCTAGCGCTGGAAGCCGCGGTCATGGAACTGACGCTCCTCGCAGAACGCCAGGGCTACGCCGATGCTGGCGACAACGCCCGTTCAGCCCTGGACCGAATTGGCGAAAATGCGGGTTTTATTAAGCAAGGTCTAGCGCGCCTGAGGGCGATCGAAAAGGAATAGCTATTAACCCTGCCTCTGAGACGTCCTGGCCCCTTACAGCAACCCACGGTTTGAAACATCGAATGCTCCGACACGCTATGAAACCTAATGCGTTCATAATTAACCTGCAAACTTTAGTTTATTTCCTCTACGAGTAGTAAGAATGCCTATAAATAAGATTTGGTCGAGCGACATCAAGGGATATAACACTGACACAAATGATGAGAAACACCTCAGACTTCAGAAGCTAAATCTTCTAATTGGCCCAAACAATAGCGGAAAAAGCAGATTACTTCGCACACTATTCTCAACTCCGACAAAAAATCTAAGCATTGCTCTTGGGGTAGAATTTCAAAATGCTTGCAAAAAAATATCCAACATTCTCGTAATCATTGCAAAGCAACAGACTATTTTGGGACTCGACTGCAATAAATTCATGGAGATCTTCAATGGAAAGTGCAAGAGCATTGAAGAAATCAAGTCGATCAATGACAGTCTGACAAAACTTTTGACTGACGCCGCCAACTCTCGTATAAGCTTTAGCGGCGGCCAAAATATGAACCTTTTTTATGATATTCAAAGAATAGTTATGGGAAATTTTCCCGGAGACGAGATTAACTTAATTAGAAATATCAGCAACGAAGCTTGTGATTTAAAAAGGCACTACATCCCTATCCTTCGAGGGATGAGACCATTAGGGGATAGCTCTGATCTTTATCTCGATCGTACACTCAAAGATTACTTCTCCAACTCTCCAAAAGACTCATTAAAAATTGTAACAGGCTTCGATCTTTATAATTTATTAGCGCGCTTCTTGTTGGGACAGCCTGAAGAGCGTGAACGAATTCGAGAATATGAGCGGATACTCGGCCATGAGTTTTTTGGCGGCAGAGACATAACCTTGATTCCACAATATGGTAAAGACACAGTTGCAGTAAAAATCGGGACTGAAGATCAATTTTCCATATATGATTTAGGCGACGGCCTACAGCAAGTAATTATTATTACCTCCGCTGCTTACCTAGAGCAAAGTCCTTCTGTGTTTTTTATTGAGGAGCCGGAGTCGTGTCTACATCCTGGACTACTCAGAAAACTGGCTCTGTTTTTGCTAAATCATACGGGCCATCAATATTTGGCTACGACCCACTCAAACCATTTGCTCGACCTTGCTGAAACCAATAAAGAGGTCGTAGTACATAAGGTATCCAAAAGTGATCTTGAAGACCGCCCCAGCTTTCAAATCCAAGAATGTACAAGGGATAGAGAGCTATTAGCAGAGCTTGGGGTTCTGGCGTCTTCGGTTTATTTAGCCAACTCTACTATTTGGATTGAAGGTATAACTGATCGGCTTTACCTCAAGGTATTCATGACGAAATATTTGGAGGAATTGAGCGATTCGGTTTTCAAAGTAAAACTCGAGGGATTATTGGAAAACTTCCATTACGCCTTCGTTGAGTATCAAGGTGGCACACTTGGTCATTGGGGATTTGACGATGGAGATACTACGGACAGGCTCAACGCTTCGAAACTTTGCTCTGCAGCTTTTCTGATCGCAGATGGAGATATTTTAGGCAAGGGAGATAGATCCGACGTACTGGGATATGAGCTAAAAGAAAGATTCCACCTATTGCCGAGCAAAGAGATTGAAAACTTACTCCCACTGAATATAATTGAAGAAACAGCTATAAGAATTTTTAAAAGAAAAAAATCCAAAACCACAGAAGGATTGGAAGTTACTGACCTGAGCAAAATATCAAAAATGACTATATCATCTTCAATTTACGGTATCGGATATCATTTGGACAAATGCTTTGGTTTGAAAGGACGGGGGAAGTCTACTCGCCGTATTTTTGCAGACGAAAGTGGAACTATAAATGAGAAAGTCAAATTCTGCCGAGAGGCTATTGAGGTAATGAATACAACAGAATGGGTATTACCAGAAGCTATTGAAGAATTGTGCTCAAAAATTTATGCTCATATTATGGAATTTAATGTTTGATTTTTGTAGTTTGCTGAATCAACTTATCCCCGAATGTACTCCGCTTTGTTGTTCTCGTGGAGCACAGGCGTGGAAAACGTCTGCTTTGGGTGAATTAAGCTGTTAGATTAACTCCTATCAGCGCGAGCCCCTTTGAAATGCGCAAATCGGCGTGAAGCCCCTGCAGCGCAGGGGCTCAGGTAGGATGATCCCATGCTTGAATCGCGTCCGATGCTGTCTTCAACGGAGCCGTTCACAAATCAAAAACTCGATAAAACGCTTGTTTTCAAACAACGCGCCCTTATAAGCCGCGGCCTCTAGAGGTCGGTGACTCACCTAGCTTACTTTGAGCGCTTCACAAAGCCGCTACACTTCTTTGCAAAACCTTTCACTCAGTGCAATTGCTAAACTTCCCTCAGGCCCCGCAGCGGGCCTGGACGGAGCCATCGTTTGCTCCCCACCCCCCTTTACACAAAAAAGGCACGCAAGGCCCGTCGGCGGGAGGGGGATAAGTGCTTTTTCATCGAGTTTTTTTCTCAAACTGCCTTTTGACCACGGCCTACCCGCAATTCGTCGGAAGGACTCCACGGTGCGATCCCGTAGCAATATACTGTCTGGACATACAGTGCTTTAGCGAATGAGGTCATACGGCGATGAGTGCTACTGATTACCACCTAAATTTTGCGACAGATTCTTGGATGGTGCTCCTGCGGGATCAAGTGGCTTTGCTTAAGCATCCAGGCACTCATCACAGACGACTGATAGAAGAGGCCCACTCGTTGCACCGGGCGCGGCAGATCGACCCAGGCGAACTCGCCGATCTCCTCGAGCAAGCAGATGGCGCGTTAGCATATGCAGTGGAAGCGCTTCTGGATGAACCCAACGACGAATAGGTAGCGCCCCCTCATGCACATGCTGATAACTCCAATGCGCTGCAAGGGCTTTGCTTTAGATCCTCAAGAAAGGAGGCGTTACCCCGCTATCAGGGGCGACGTGCTCGTAACACCCGAAGTCAGAGACGAGTTAGGCCGTAGCTCAAATGTAGCAAGGGTCTCGAAGGGAATGCCGTTGGAACCGGAACCATTGCCTCAGCTGCTGGATGCAACCTTGGCAGGGATGGCCCCAACAGGTTTTGTACTCAGCGGCATTGAATATATTGGTGGCTGCGCTTACGCACAGTCTTGGTGGTGTCGCTTAAGCTAAATTCAGGTGCAAAAAACATGCGGGTGTTTTTCATAAAATAATTAGGTACATTACAGAGTCTAAAAGTCGTCAGATCGGACTATACGGACATGTCTAGTAGAACACTATTAAGCCCTCAGCAACTGCAAGAGAATTCCAAAAAAATTGACGAACTAGTCGCCAGCAGAGATTTGACACTCCTAAAGGAGTTTCTAAGTGATATCTGCGACAATCAATACGAAAACCCTAAGGACCAAGCATTCCATTACTACACAATCGGTACCGGATATGCTGAAACCATAGAGCTAGGACCTGAACTGTGGAGCAAGGACGCTATTGGGAAAGCTGTAAGTTATTTCAGAAGGTCGATATTTTCAAGCGGCTTCAAACTTCTAGACCCCGAACTAGCCAGTCGAATATATATAAATCTTGGCAACGCTTATTCTAAGCAAGGCAGAGCTTTAGAAGCGCTCCACGAGTACAACACCGCAACACTTACTTATCAAAACCCAATAACACTCTTAAATAAAGGCGTTGATTTACTACGCCTATCGCTCGATCTCTCATACGCGGACCAATGCATTCGCTTTCAAAAAGAAGCATATGAAACACTATCGTTTCTATACTTGTACAAAACAGAAATGTTCGCCCCCGAACACGTAAAACTTATGGAGTCAGACGGGACCACGATATCTTTTCTGGATTGGTACTCTCAAACCTACGGTGAAACCTCGGAACACTTTCCAGAACTCGACAATAGTAATAGCAAGGGTAGATCAGGCAAAGAGCGACGTTACAGAAAGTGGTGCCTAACAAACAGACTATATATAAATGAAGCCAATGATATCTCAGATGATGAAAAGATTGGGCAGGATACACTTTGCTTTCCCAGCCTTATAAAAAAACTAAACCCACTTATCTCCACGACAGAAAGCCTGGCACTCAGCGCGTCTTTTTCAGAAATTAAGTACCAATACGCATTTGCCCGACATAACTACTTTGAATCCATCACAAGCGTTAATGCGCTGTCAGAAAAGCAGCATTTCGCCGACAAAAATCTAAGACTGACAAATTCACTCGACTATTGCATATATCGTCGCGACACAGAACAGTTAAAGGTGTCATTTAGACTCTTTTACTCATGCTTTGATAAAATCGCCTTGCTTTTAAAAAAGTACCTTCTGATTGACATCGGAGATCACAGAGTTAGCTTTTCAACGGTTTGGTTCAAAGAGCAAAAGCATAAAACCAATAAAGCCAAAGGTGCGCCGCCCGAAATTAGGGACTTTTTTATCGACAATCAAAACCCTTTCTTCCTTGCTCTCTACTGGCTATCGCGGGACATAAATGACAATGAGGAGGATGGGCACAATTACTGGATGGATACAAACGCGCAAAAGCTGGCAGACATAAGAAACAAAATGGAGCATCAGGGCTTTCGAGTAGTAATGGAAAGTATGCATAGAATTAATTCAAAGTTTGATAGCGACCGAACCAATGAGGCTATCACCGAACATAAAAGCCAGCTGGATAATCTAGAGGCTTTGCTTGCCGCATCAGACGACCCAAACACCCAAACTATAATAAAAGATAGAATCAACGCGATCTACGAATTTTTCAAAGAGCGCGAACACCTGAACGGTTACCCTCTAACGATAACTGACTCAGAATTAAAAGAGCAAACGATGCGCTTAATGAAAAAGCTGAGATATGCACTAATATACTTGGCCTTGGGAATAAATCTTGAGGAGCAAAAAAAACGACCAGAAACCCCTCTAATGCAATTGGAGGTACCCTTACTTTGATGTTCATCACGCAATTGTTGACTAAGCAATTATCGGCTTTAATTTGCCTGATAATTGCATGGCAGTTCCTGAGTTAGCAGTGAATGCCGCCGCGTTTCCAGGTGGAGGTGTAGGCCCATGGGTATGGCTCGCGAGTTGAGAGTTCATCTGCTCTACCAAGTCGAGCAAATCACACAGCACACGCAGCACGTTCACTCCCTCGGATCCCAACCAGGTCTTGGGCGCGACCAGTCGCTGGCTGACCGCCGCCACGCTCTGGCGTAGCCCCTGAATCCTTTCCTCCATGTCGCCGCCCACCGTGGCGTTGTGCTTCTGCCCCACCACCAGGTTCAAGTCCCGCCCGGTCGCCTGGTGCAGGTCATCCACCGCCGCCAGGCTCGCAGATCCGCCCGACAGCAGCTTGAGCGCGCCCAGGGCTTCAAGCGTCTTTATGCCCCCCACCGATTCGGTTGAATGGTCGTCGACGGTCCTGGTGTGGCTCTGGAACCGCTCAGTGTTGCCCATCGCCTCCACTTCCCGCTCGATCGCCTTATCCAGGATCTTGCCGTCAGTCTGGCGCAGCCAGTTGCCGTCCGCGTCGACACGCTGCTGACAGGCTTCGCTGTGCTGCCACACCTGGTCCCCCATCGGGACGCTGGGCATGCTCAAGCCGTGGGGCAGAATCGTTTGGATATAGGGCTTGTTCGGCAGGCCGTAGGCAAAGCACACCACTACTTGGGTGCCCTCCTCCGGGAACGCATAGATGCCCATTTCCTCGCCGCCGGTGGGCAGCGGTAAAGGCACACCGGCCAAGATCGGCAGCTTGGTATCTGGCTCGCCGTCCGGCACCACGACCTCGATGTCGACCGCGTAGCGGGGGCGGAAGTCGTCGCAGATCCCGGCGCCGGCGGGCGCGTCGGCCACGGCGACAACCCGGGCAAAGCGTGGCAGGTGGTAACCGCCGGTGAGTTCGGGGAATTGTCGTTCTACGCTGCGGCGGATTGAGTCGTCCATCGGATGGCCATCTGGTTGTCGATGAGCGCGACACTGGTGATGCGCTCGCCGTGGTTGATCGTTGCACCTGGTCGCAACCCGGGAAGGGCTGCAATCATCGCGCTTTGGTTGCCCTGGTAGTCGTCGAACAGTTCCACCGGCAGCTGCAGCGGCGAGCGAACGCCAAAGAAGCTGTCAGCCCAACTGCCCACGAACACTTCCCCATCACCCTGCTGCTGCCAGATGAAGTCGGGGATGTTGAAAACCCGGGCCAGGCTGTCCATGGCTTGATAGCCGGCGGCCAGGCTGTAGAAAAACGGCGCCTTGACGCTGGTATACGGCTGCTCCGGGACGCGGAAGCGCAAGCCCGTGTGCTGGCCGATCTCGACCAGGACGGTGCGCAGGTCGACGTGACGCAGGTTCAGCGGCAGCGGGTTGGCCAGGATCGCGGCCAGCTCGCGACAGAACAGCACCTGCTGGGTGCTGCTGGCCGTGCTGCTGCGCTCGACGTAGCCAATGAAGTGTCGCTGCAGCGTGCTGCTGTTGTAGCCGATATCGAGTGTCACCAGACCCTTGACCGGCGCCGTAGCCTGGATCGTGAACGTCGCCCGGCCTGGGCTTTTCGCATCCAGCCGGACTTCGTTTTTGACCAGGACGTAAGGCACCCCGCCGATGGTTAGTTCCTTGTGCAGCTTCATGCCTTGGGACTCCCGCCTAACCAGGTATCCACCTTTTTCAGCGTGGCTTCAAAACCGGTCAGTTCTTCGGGGCCACTTGGTGCGTCACCGCCAGAGGGAAAGCGGAGGGAAAGGGGACAGATTTATTTAACATCGATCTAGCCCCGTACGATCTACCCCAGCCCCTCTAACCCATTCCTGATAAACTGCTAAACCTTCGCAATCTCCGTCCCAGATCCCAATGCCCTCAGACATAGCGCCACCGCAAGCCCTGTCCCGTCGCTTCAGCGTTGCACCCATGATGGATTGGACTGACAGACACTGCCGCTTCTTCCTGCGCCTACTGTCCAAAAACGCCCTCCTCTACACCGAGATGGTCACCACCGGCGCAATCCTCCACGGCGACCACGAACGCTTTCTGCGCCATAACGAGGCCGAGCATCCACTCGCCCTGCAGTTGGGCGGTAGCGTCCCGGCGGACCTGGCCGCCTGCGCCCGCATGGCCCAGGACGCCGGTTACGACGAGGTGAACCTCAACGTCGGCTGCCCCAGCGACCGGGTGCAAAACAACATGATCGGCGCGATCCTGATGGCACACCCTGCGTTGGTGGCGGATTGCGTAAAGGCGATGCAGGACGCGGTCTCGATCCCGGTGACGGTGAAGCACCGCATCGGCATCAACGGCCGGGACAGTTACGCCGAGCTGTGCGATTTCGTTGGCCAAGTGAAGGACGCGGGCTGCACCAGTTTTACCGTGCATGCGCGAATCGCCATTCTGGAAGGGCTGTCACCGAAGGAAAATCGGGACATCCCGCCCTTGCGCTACGACGTTGCCGCCCAGTTGAAGCAGGATTTCCCTGAACTGGAGATCATCCTCAACGGCGGCATCAAGACCCTCGAACAGTGCCAGGAGCATCTGCAGACCTTCGATGGCGTGATGCTGGGCCGCGAGGCTTATCACAATCCGTATTTGCTGGCCGAGGTGGATCAGCAGCTGTTTGGCAGCACGACACCTGTGATCACCCGCGCCGAGGCGTTGGCGCAGTTGCGTCCTTATATTGCCGAACACCTGGCGACAGGTGGCTCGATGCATCACATCACGCGCCACGCACTGGGGCTGGGGACGGGTTTCCCGGGGGCGCGGAAGTTTCGGCAGTTGTTGTCGGTGGATATTCATAAGGCCAGTGATCCGTTGGCGTTGCTGGATAAGGCTGGGGAGTTGCTGGAGGGACGGTGATTTGGGTGTCAGTGGGTTTATTGGGTGGCTGACACGACGCCTTCGCGAGCAAGCCCGCTCCCAGATTTGGAGGTGGGGATGTCAGGAAGATGGGGCAAGGCTGCTCCCACCGTTTGATCGGGTGGTCATCGGGCAGTTGGGTTGAACCTGCTGGCTGTTTTGGCCTCCTATTGAGCATTGGCCGGTGATTCAAACGGCTGTTTTCAGGTTGTTGCCCTCGCAAACGATCGAATGCATTTGCGCCCTTGAGCGGCTGTCAGCGCTCGGGTAATGTCATCAGACCCACAGGACAGAGCACGCCCATGACTTCCAAGCTGGAACAACTCAAGCAATTCACCACTGTAGTAGCCGATACCGGCGATTTTTCTACCCTCGCCAAGCTCAAGCCGCAAGACGCCACTACCAACCCTTCCCTGCTGCTCAAGGCCGCGTCGATCCCAGGCTATGCCAAGCTGCTGGACGAGGCTGTTGCCGACTGCAACGGCGATGTAGGCCTGGCCAGCGACCGTTTCGCGGTAGCCGTCGGCCAGGAAATCCTGAAAGTGGTGCCCGGCCGCATTTCCACCGAGGTGGATGCCCGCTTGTCGTTCGATACCGACGCGGTACTCAAGCGCGCCCATCGCCTGATCGACCTGTACGACAAGGCCGGCATTGGCCGTGACCGCGTGCTGATCAAGATCGCTTCCACCTGGGAAGGCATCCGCGCCGCCGAGCAGCTGGAAAAGGAAGGCATCCAGACCAACCTGACGCTGCTGTTCTCCTTCGCCCAGGCCGTGGCTTGCGCCGAAGCAGGCGTGTTTCTGATTTCGCCGTTCGTGGGCCGTATCTACGACTGGTACAAGAAGGCCAACGGCAACGACTACACCGGCTCCGAAGATCCGGGCGTGCAGTCGGTGACGCGCATCTACAACTACTACAAGGCCAATGGCTACAAGACCGTGGTGATGGGTGCGAGCTTCCGTAACCTGAGCCAGATCGAAGAGTTGGCCGGTTGCGACCGCCTGACCATCAGCCCGGACCTGCTGGAAAAACTCGCAGCCGACAACGGCAAGCTGGAACGCAAATTGTCGCCAGGCCATGCGGGCGAAGCTCGGGTGCACTTGACCGAAGCGCAGTTCCGTTGGGAATCCAACGAAGATGCAATGGCCACCGAGAAACTGGCCGAGGGCATTCGTCAGTTCGCCCGCGACCAGGAAAAACTCGAAGCGCTGTTGACCGCCAAGCTCTAAAAACGGCGGCGACAAAAAGGGCGGCACCTGTGAGGGTGCCGCCCTTTTTTTGTATTAGCCGATTTCGAGCCGAACTCAGTTAAAAATGTGGGAGGGGGCTTGCTCCCGAATACAGGGCGTCAGTCGCTACATTCACTACTGACCCGCCGCTTTCGGGAGCAAGCCCCCTCCCACACTTTGACAGTGTTTCAGCTGGAAATTAGTGCCGCTCCAGCGCATTCACCAGGTCGTGGAACGCCTCGCGGTTGGAGTCGTTCAAGCCCATCAGGATCTTGTGGGCTTCCAGTACCTTGACCCGTACCACTTCCTCGGACTGGTCCTGGGACGGCAGGTCGGTCAGGCATTCCGGGCACGGGATCGGGCGGTCAACGATGTTGAACACTTGATCGAAGCCCATGGACTGCAACAGACGGGTGATGTCTTCGTGGGTGGTGACGACGGTCGGCAGCAGTCCGACCTTCTGCCGAGACAGAATGGACAACTTGGCCAACAGCCCAAGGGTGGTGCTATCGATGCTGCGGGTTTCGGTCAGATCGATCACGATCGCCGAGAAATTCAAGGCTGTGAAGATCCGCTCAATCGTCGCATCCAGCGCCGAACACAAGGTCAGGCGCACTTCACCGACAAACTTCAGGACAAAAGTCCCGTCTTGCTCGGCGAATTGGATTCTTCCGGTACTCATCAAAGATTCCTGCTCAACACCAATAGGGCGATATCATCCGGCATCTCCCCTAGCGTGGCCAATCCAAAAACCTGCCGCAGGCCATCCAGGCTGCCGCCCGCCGACCTGACCCGTTGGGGCAAGGCGGCTTCTTTCTCTTTGAGTGTAGGCTCTGGCAAAAGGTCCAGGATACCGTCGGACATCAGCGTCAGGCTGAACGTCGGCGGCAATTCCAGGATGTGGTCTTCGTAGGTGGCTTCATTGAACAAGCCAACCGGCAAACCACGCCCTTCCAGGTAGCGCACACTGTCTGGAGTGTATAAAACCGGCAATGGCAGGTGACCGCCAATGCTGTAGGTCAAAAGACCTGTTTCTTCATCAATCACGCCGCCGACCATCGTCACGTGCTTGCCCAGCTTGCAGCTGATCAGGCCCCGGTTGATGTGGCCCAGCACTTGCGAAGGGGTGAACTCCGGCAAGGTGCCATTGCGCTTGGACTCGAACAACAGCCGTGTAGTCATGAACTTCAACAACACGGTCACGAATGCGGAGGAGGCGCCGTGGCCGGAAACATCGGCCAGGTAGAACGCGACACGCCGCTCATCAACGCGGAAGTAGTCGACGAAATCACCCGACAGGTACAGCGACGGGATGATCTGGTGGGCAAACTTGAACTCGTCGATGCTCCACGGGCTCACCGGCAGCATGTTCATCTGCACCTGGCGACCGGCGTTCTGGTCTTCCTGGAGCAGGTTCAGGCTGGCTTCGAGTTCGCGGTTGGCGGTTTCGAGCTTTTCACGGTAACGCTGGTTTTCCAGCAGCAGCCGTGCACGATCCAGGGCACGACGCACCGAGTGCTCCAGCACAGCCAGGTCTTCCAGGGGCTTGATCAGGTAGTCGGCAGCGCCGAGGCGCAAGGCCTCGACGGCATCGTTCATCACGCCGGCACCGGACACGACAATCACCGGCGTCTGCGGGGCGATGTCGGTCACCTGGCGGATCAGCTCAAGGCCGCCCACCTGAGGCATGCGCAGGTCGCAGATCACAAGGTCGGGCTTGTCGCGCTCGAATACCTGAAGACCCTGGAGGCCGTTGCTGGCCTGCAGGACGCTGAAGCCACTGTCTTCCAAATAGGCCGCAAGACTCGCGCGCACTACTTCGTCGTCATCGATTATCAGCAGCGTGGCACTGGTTTTCTGCATGTGGGCAAACGGCGCCAGAATTAGGTTGGCGTAGGCAGCTCGACAATGGCCGGGCTTACTACTGGATTCGCTTTCTAGCCTCTCTGTCCTACAAAACGCCGAGTTATTGCCGACGCACAAAGGTAAAGCAGAGGTGCCCTTCTAAGGCGCAGACGGTACTCCCATCCGCCAGGGGTTTCAAGCTCACGGCGATGGTCGCCGGGCGTCTTTACATCGCAAATCACCAGTAGTTATAAGAACGCATAAAACCGCGACTTAAAGTAAGCACGTAACCCACGGATAAACCTCGAATGCCGCCCACAAAAAAGGCGACCCGAGGGCCGCCTTCTTCTTTCAAGCCTGGGGCTTAAAAGTCGTCTACAACCTTGCCATCCTTGACCTTGAACTCACGGTTCTGCAAGTAGGCGTTGCGGATGAAGGTGTATTTGTCGCCGCTGATCAGCTTCTCGGAGGACAGCAGGCTGGCACGCGTGTCGACGATATTCAGGCCGAAGGTGCTGTTGCGCCAGCCGATATCGTTCATGTAGCGGTACGGCTGGGTGTAGCTGTCCACATACTTGGACGGCGCGTCACGCAGGGTGCTTGGGCCCAGCAGTGGCAGCATCACGTAAGGACCGCTGTCGACGCCCCAGTAGCCGAGAGTCTGGCCGAAGTCTTCGTCGTTGCGTTGCAGCCCCATTTTGGTGCCGACATCAACGAAACCCAGCACGCCGAACGTGGTGTTCATCAGCAAGCGGGCAGTGTCGACGCCTGCAGCGTGGGGCTTGAGTTGCAGCACGTCGTTGGCAAAGTTGCCGACGTCGCCGATGTTGCGGAAGAAGTTGTGGATCCCGTCCTGCACGAACTGCGGGGTCACGAACTGATAGCCTTGAGCCAATGGCTTGAGGGCATAGGTATCAACGGTATCGTTGAAGGTGAAGATCGGGCGGTTGACGCTTTCCCATGGATCATCTTCCGAGGCCGCCTGGGCTACGAAAGGAACCAGCAAAATACTCGCACATACGGACAGCTGAGCTAGACATTGGCTCCAGCGCATAGCTTGAACTCCTTGAATGGTCTGTCATGGGCGCTATGCCCTGAATGAGGCCGTCAGTATATGACGGAAGTGTCAGATTAGGCAGCCTTGCAGAAATGTCATTCAGCAAATGCACAAAATTCCTACAATTGCTGCGGGTGTAACTTGCTTGTCACCCAAGTCCGGTAGCGTCACTGCTATTTCAGGGACGTCGAAATGCCACACGCCGAGATTGTTAGTGCCAGCACCCCGTCCTTGACGGCCGTACTGTTCGGGCTTAGTGGCTGCCTGGTGGACTTTGGTTCCCAGGCCCGCGCCGATTCCGCGCCTTCCAGCGATACCCATGCCACTGTCGGCGCCCTGAAGATCCTGCGCAGCCTCGAAGAACAGCGTGTCCCTTGTGCATGGCTGGACGAGTTGCCGGCGTCCGTCTCCACACCGCTGGCCGCCGGGCTACCCCGCTGGATCAAGGCTGCCAAGCCCTCCTCCACCCGCTGGCCGGCGCCCCACGCCTGCTGGCAGGCCCTGATGGAACTGAATATCGAACGCCTGGAAGGCTGCGTCCTGGTCAGCGGCGAGCCACGCCTGCTGCAATCGGGGCTCAATGCCGGGCTGTGGACCATCGGCCTGGCGTCCTGTGGCTCACTGTGCGGGCTTTCGCCGCAGCAATGGCAAGCACTCACCGAGAAGGAACGCGAGCATAAGCGCGCCAAAGCCACTGTCGCGCTCTATGGCCTGGGCGTGCATTCGGTGATTGACCACCTGGGCGAACTGCAGACCTGCCTGGCCGACATCAGCCTGCGCCAGCTCAAGGGCGAGAAGCCCTGATCGAGATCATGCACAGTAGGCGCCAGTGGATTAATCTACAGGTCAGCCCATAGACCTTTCCCGGCGTGCCGCGGTCTATGTCAGTGCCTATCGATAAAAGGAAGAACGCCATGCCTGCCCGCGAACAACTGCAAGAACAGGTCAAAACTTTGCGCGAGCAATTGGATCAGAATCCAGAAATGCCCCTCGAACAGCGCGAAGAGCTGCGAGATTTGATTGCTGAACTGGAAGTTCAGGAGCCACTGGAAGGTGCCATTCAGGATCCAAGCATCGCCGACGGTGTGAACCTGGCCGTAGAACGCTTCGAACTGGAGCACCCGGGCATTGCCGGGACCTTGCGCAATATTGTGGTGACCCTGGGTAACATCGGGATCTAATAGTCGGACACCTATCAAATGTGGGAGCGGGCTTGCTCGCGAATGCGGTCCGTCAGCTGATACATAAGCTGGCTGATACACCGCTTTCGCGAGCAAGCCCGCTCCCACATTTATTTTGGGTGAAGGCTACTGTCGAGCCAGGCGCAGGTTCTGGAACTGCTGCTCTTCAGTACTGCGGTACGGGTTGATATCCAGCCCGCCACGCCGCACATAGCGCGCATACACCGTCAGTTTCTCCGGCTTGAGCAAGCGCTGCAGGTCGAGAAAGATCCGCTCCACGCACTGTTCATGGAAGTCCGAGTGCTGGCGGAAGCTCACCAGGTATTCCAGCAGGCTGGCATGATCCAGCGCCGCGCCGCGGTACTCCACCGCCACACTGCCCCAGTCAGGCTGGCTGGTCACCGGGCAGTTGGACTTGAGCAGATGACTGTGGACGCTCTCCTCCACCACCCGCGAATCGTCGCAACGCAGCAGTTCCGGGCGCGGGTGCTCGTAGTTGCTGACGGTAATGTCCAGGTCATCAATGCACACACCCGGCAACGCGACCACGCCTTCGGCTTCAACCTCGCCCAGGCTGCGGATGCGCACGCCAACGGGCTTGCCGGCCGCTGCACTCAGGTCGGCGCGCAACGTCGCTTCAAGGCTTTGCACATCGGCAAACGCGGTTTGGTTCAGCGAGTTGAGGTACAACTTGAACGACTTCGACTCGATGATGTTCGGCGAGTCGGCCGGGATACTGAACTCACCGATGGCCACCACGGGTTTGCCGGATGGCAGCAGCCAGGACAGTTCGAAGCAGTTCCAGAAATCCACGCCTTTATACGGCAGGGTCTCGGCACTCAGGCCCAGCTCGGCCCACTTGGCGGCGCGAGGAATCGGGAACAGCAACGACGGGGTGTAGGTGGAGATGTATTCACTGGACTTGCCCAGCGGCGAATGTTCGGCTGCGGGATGCATGGCGGAAACCTGGCTAAATAAACGCCGCCATTCTACCCGCCTTTGCCCGTCAATGGCTTACTGGCTGACGGTCAGCTTGCCGACCATGCCCGCCTGGTAATGCCCCGGAATGTTGCAGGCAAACTCCAAGCCGGTGGCCTTGGTGAAGGTCCAGGTCAGCTCGGCGGTCTTGCCTGGCTCTACCAACACGCTGTTGGGGTCGTCGTGCTTCATGCCTGCCATATCACCATGCCCCATCGCACTGTGGTCCATTTTGCCCATGCCGGTCGCCGTCAGCATGCCGCTGGCCTGCATCTGCAGCATCTCTTTCTGATGCGCTGCGTGCATGGCGGCATCGCCAAGGTTGAATTCATGAAGCAACTGGCCTTTGTTGACCAGCACAAAGCGCACGGTCTCACCGGCTTTTACATCAATAGCCTTGGGCGAAAAGGAAATATCCTGCAGTACCACTTCCACGGTGCGCGTGGCCTTGGCGGCGGGCGCGGCCTCACCGAAGGCGAAGGTTTCAGCCGGGGAAGCCAGCGCCGGAAGACTCAGCGCCATCAGGCAGCCCGCCAACAACCAGGATTTACGTAAAAACATGGTCACACTCCAAAGGTTCGGAATCAGTCTGTGGGACACTTTACGAACGCGCCGCTGCCAGCCAGCTGACTGCCAGATTACAACTTTGTCAGCTTGAGCCTGCCGCCGGACCTGCGCTGTATAACGTCTGTGTTCCCGTAAAACCATGAGCCGCCCATGAAACTGCTGATCGTCGAAGACCAACCGAAAACCGGCCACTACCTGCGCCAGGGCCTGGCCGAGGCCGGGTTCAACACCGAACTGGTGGCCGACGGCACCAGCGGCCAGCACCTGGCGCTGACCGATGACTACGACCTGTTGATCCTCGATGTGATGCTGCCAGGTCGCGATGGCTGGCAGATCCTCCAGGCCGTACGCAACGCCGGGCTCGACATGCCGGTACTGTTCCTTACCGCACGGGACGCCGTGGAAGACCGGGTGCATGGCCTGGAACTGGGCGCCGACGATTACCTCGTCAAGCCCTTCGCCTTCTCCGAACTGCTGGCCCGGGTGCGCAGCCTGTTACGCCGTGGCAGCAGCCCACCCCAGGAAACCAGCCTGCAACTGGCCGACCTGCGCATGGACCTGATCCGCCGCCGGGTAGAGCGCGACGGCCAGCGCATCGACCTGACGGCCAAGGAGTTTTCCCTGCTGGAACTGCTGCTGCGCCGCCAGGGCGAAGTACTGCCCAAGTCGCTGATTGCCTCTCAGGTGTGGGACATGAACTTCGACAGCGATACCAACATCATCGAAGTCGCGATCCGCCGCCTGCGCCTGAAGGTCGACGACAACTTTCCCAACAAGCTGATCCATACGGTACGCGGCATGGGCTACGTGCTTGAGGAGCGGTTCAGTTGATGAAACGGATTTCCCTGGCCAGCCGCCTGGCACTGCTGTTTGCTGGCTGTACCGCCGTGGTTTCATTGCTGGCCGGCGTGCTGTTCAACCATGCCAGCGAGGCGCACTTTATCGAGCTGGACCAGCAGTTGCTCGACGGCAAGCTGATAGCGCTGCGCAGCACATTGCAAGGTGCCGACACGCCAGAACGATTTGCCTTACGAGAAACAACGCTGCGAGAAGAACTCAATCGCCAGCCCGACCTGGCCCTGCGCATCACCGCCGGCGATCAGCGCTGGTTCGACGGCGCTCCCGGCATCACCCTGCCCCAGGCGCCTGGCCTGCACAGCGTGCAGAACGCCGGCACCGATTACCGCGTGTACAACGCGCCGCTGATTCCTGGAAACGCTGACTCGCCACGCCTGACGCTGATGCTCGACATCACCCATCACCAACACTTCCTGCAACGCATGCAGCATCTGATCTGGCTGACCGTCGGCCTTTCCGCCCTGGCCACCGCCCTGCTCGGCGCCTGGGCCGCCCGCAGCGGGTTGCGGCCACTGCGGCGCATGAGCGAAGTCGCCAGCGGCGTGTCTGCCCACTCCCTGACCCAGCGCCTGCCCCAGGAACAAATGCCCGCCGAACTGGCGGAACTCGCCCAGTCCTTCAATGCGATGCTTGGCCGCCTGGACGATGCCTTCCAGCGCCTTTCGGCGTTTTCTGCCGACATCGCCCATGAACTGCGCACGCCACTGTCGAATTTGCTGACACAGACCCAAGTCATCCTCACGCAGCCACGGGCGCTGGAGGACTACCGCGAAGCCCTGCACAGCAACCTGGAAGAACTGCAATGGATGGCGCAGTTGGTCAACGACATGCTGTACCTGGCCAAGGCGGACCATGGGCTGCTGGTGCCCAAGCGCGAAACCCTGGTGCTGGCGGACGAGGTGGAGGCATTGCTGGAATTTTTCGCGCCGCTGGCGGAGGACGTCCAGGTGCGGCTGGTTCGGGAAGGCAACGCCAGCACTTCAGGTGACCGCAGCATGTTGCGCCGGGCGATTTCCAACCTGCTGGATAACGCGCTGCGGTTCACCCCGCCGGGTGGCGAAGTCAGCGTGCGGATCGTCGAGGGGATGCAAGGCGTGACGCTGAGTGTGCAAAACACCGGGGAAGGCATTCCCGAGGCATTGTTGCCACGGTTGTTTGACCGGTTTTACCGGGCAGATCCGGCGCGTCATGAAGGGAGCAGCGAGCATGCGGGGCTGGGTTTGGCGATTACCCAGTCGATTGTGCGGGCCCATGGGGGGCGGATTTTCTGTGAGTCGGGGGC